>JAVCCK010000007.1 GCA_030765525.1 Candidatus Lernaella stagnicola | reverse complement strand
CGATGATGACGACGATAACGATGACACGACCGACGACGACACCACCGACGACGACACCACCGACGACGACACCACCGACGACGACACTACCGACGACGACACCACCGACGACGACACCACCGACGACGATACGACCGACGACGACACCACCGATGATGATGATGACGACGACGACGACGATGACAACGATGACGACGCCACCGATGACGACGACGACACCACCGGCGACGATGACGACGATGATAATGACGACGACAACGACGACGGTTGCGGTGGCTGCAACTAAGCGTATTTGACCGTAGCATCAAAACGGGCGGGCCTTGTGCCCGCCCGTTCTATTTCCACGGATTTTGTTTAACGACCGACGCGGGTTGGCTTCGCTCGACGGGCGTTGGCCGGTGACGTAACGCGATTGGGCAACGCCAACGAGCGCGCCTCGTTTTCATCCTGCGGCACCACCTTCCACGTAATTGTTTTCAGGAAATCCTTATCGCTCCAGACGCCCTGGGAGCCGAGCAGCTTGTCTGTGTAGTCGATAAACCAATCGCGAAACTCCTCGAAAGCCCCGTGAAACGCGAGGGTGCGAAAGAGGTCGACATCAAACACGGCGCTACGGGCGGCCGGTTTGTACGTGCCGATCGCGTCCCACATCGCCAGATAGAAAGTTCGCGCCAGCGCCACGCGATTATGCAGATCGGTGGCATCGATCCGCAAACGTTGCGCTTCGGTCGCCAACCCATGCGCCGCGACCAACTGTGTCAGGCGCGTGCCCTTGATCTGGTTCCAATCCACGACGTTACGCGGAATGCCGTGGATCGCCAGAAAGTCCTTCACGGTGATTTTTTCGCCGTCGATCGCGACCAATGTCTGATTCGGATCCCGCAACAAGGCCGCCAGGTCTTCCGCGTTTTCGTACGGACGATCGACGATTACGAACTTCGCCAGATCCGCCTGATAATCGTCGACACGTTCCATGAGCACGTCTTCTTCGAACGGTTTGATCGAGCCGCTGGGCCGTAGCGCCGTGTCGATGTTTTCGCGTTCCTTGGCCGACAAGCCGGCGACGAACTCGGCCACAGACTCGCGATTGGGCTCCATCTCGCCGCACCGCACGATGTGCAACAGACGCCGGCCGTACAGATTATCGGTAAAGGTGTCCAACACGGTATGCGTGGCGTCATCGGGCGCGGCGCGTTCCGCCAAGAGAATAAAGCGGGCGAACAAATCGGCTTGGCCGATCACCCAGTCGGTCAATCGGGCCTGAGCTTGTTTGCCGGCGTCGTGGTTTTCAACCGCAATGCGCCAGACAACATCCTCCACTTCGAACGGATAGGTACGTGCCAGCCGCTCGGCGAAGTGGTAATGCCAGAGGAAATTGCGTTGAACGAGATCACCTTGGGCCGGAAACGCCAGGACTTCTTCCAAGTAAAAAAGAAACTCCTCGCGAGATATTTCAACGTTGCCGGCGCGTATCACGGTTTTCTGCAGTTGATCGACCGGGTCGGCGGGCACAACGCGAAAACGTAGATCCGTCAAAATACCCTTGGCGCCAAGTGCCAAGGAGGCCGCCACAAGCAAGACAAGCACCGCCAAAAGGACCGTCACGTTTCTCTTGTTCCAGAAGGCTTTTTCGAAAGTAATCATGGCCGCCTCCTCAAGAAATGGGTGCGTGTCCACAACCTAAGACCGCGCTTGTTACCGTCAAGGTTTTGTGCGCGTTAGCTACCTATTAGATTGGATGCCGACGAACTAGTTTCTTCAGTGTTTTTTTAGCGATTCCTGTTCGTGTGAATTGCCACATTCAACAAGGATGCCTATTTTATGCAGAACCATAAAAACGAGGACCGCAGTGTTCACAAATGACTTTACCGCCAAATTGGGCATCCGCCTGCCGATCATCGGCGGCGCGATGTACCCGAGTTCAAACCCGGAACTGGTCGCGGCCGTCACCCGCCACGGCGGTATCGGCGTGTTCCAGCCCATCTCGCTGACGTACGTACACGGCCACGACTACCGCGAGGGAATCCGCTTGATGCAGCGCTTGGCGGGCGGCCCCATCGGCATGAACGTGATTACCGAAAAATCCGCGCGATACTACCTCGAGCGCATGCGGAAGTGGCTCGACATCGCGCTGGAAGAAGGGGTTCGGTTTTTCGTCTCCAGCCTCGGCAATCCGCGTTGGATCGTCGAGCGCGTCGAATCCGCGGGCGGCCTGGTCTACCACGACGTGACCGAACGCAAGTGGGCGCTCAAAGCGCTGGATGCCGGCGTGCACGGCTTGATCGCGGTAAACAATCGAGCCGGTGGCCACGCCGGGGCGCGCGATCCCCGCAAACTTTACGACGAACTGGTGGACCTGAACGCGCCGTTGATTCTCGCCGGCGGCATCGGCGACGCGTCACAATTCGCCGAGGCCCTCGAAATCGGGTACCTGGGCGTGCAAATCGGCACGCGCCTGATCGCGACAACCGAATGCAAAGCGCATCCCGATTACAAGCAGGCGATCGTAAGCTCGACCGAGGACGACATCGTACTCACGGACAAAATTTCCGGCGTTCCCGTGGCGGTCATCAACACGCCCTACGTGCGGAAGACGGGCGCCACAGCCGGCCGCATCGCGCGCCGTCTACTACGTCACAATCGCACGAAGCACTGGATGCGCATGTACTATTCGATGCTGTCGTTCGTGAAGCTGAAACGCGGCCTGCAACGCTCGGCGGTCTACCGCAATTACTGGCAGGCGGGTAAGAGTGTCGGCACGATTCGCAACATCGAGCCGGTGGGTGAGATCATGGCTCGTTTCGCCGCCGCGTTACCCGGTGCCGCCCCGACCGCATGACCGCGAACTCAGTGCCCCGTCTTTCGCCTTCGCAACGACGCGCCATTCGCCGCGCTGTGAGTGATTGGTATGCGCAACATGCACGTCGATTGCCGTGGCGTGAGGATCCGACGCCATACCGCGTTTGGGTCTGCGAGATCATGGCTCAGCAAACCCGCATCGAAACGGTGCTGCCGTATTTCGAACGTTTTCTCGCCCGTTTTCCCGGGGTCCACGACCTGGCCGCCGCCACCGAAGACGAGGTGCTGGCGCTTTGGTCCGGTCTCGGGTACTACCGCCGCGCCCGCCATTTGCATCGCGCGGCCCGCGTCGTCGTGGACGAGTACGGTGGCGCGATACCCGCCGATCCGCATGAACTGCAACGACTGCCCGGCATCGGCCGCTACACCGCCGGGGCGATTGCCTCGATTGCTTTCGACCGGGCCGCGCCGATTCTCGACGGCAACGTCGCCCGCCTGCTGGCGCGCGTGTTCGCTATCTCCAAGGTTCTTTCCACCGGCGAGGCGCGCAAGGAGCTGTGGGTCTTGGCCGATGAACTCGTGCCCGAGGAACACCCCGGCGCGTTCAATCAAGGAATGATGGAGTTGGGCGCGTTGGTCTGCACGGCGACAAGCCCGGGGTGTCCCGCCTGTCCCCTGCGGCCGCATTGCCTCGCGCAGGCCCAGGGTTTGGTTGAAGTCATTCCGGTCAAAGGAAAAGCGGCGGCGCCGTTGCCGGTCTATTTTGCCGCCGCGGCGCTTCGGCGGGAAGGCCGCGTTCTTCTGGTTCGCAATCCCGGCGACGGACTTTTCGGCGGCCTGTGGATGTTGCCGCAAGTCGAGGTCCGCAAAAGTTGGCCTGCCCACCGGCAACGTGAACAGTTGCGCACCCACCTGCGAGACCGATTTGCGATCGATATGATCGCCGGTGATTTACTGGGCCGAATCGAGCACACACTAAGCCATCGGCTGTTGTATACCCGATTTTACGCTTGCGAAATTCCATTCAAAGGAGTATTACCGATTTCCAATGGCGCCCGTTGGGTGCAGCCATCCGCGCCCAACCGACACCTCGGCCTCGCCGCTTACACGCGGAAGTTTCTACGCTTTCTGGTTGAGGAATAATGAACGCTTCGTACCGCGACTTAATCGAAACCACTGCTCGCGCGCACAAAATATCGGTGCTTTCCGGCGCCGGTTTGTCCGTTGAAAGCGGTGTTCCGGCCTTTCGCGGACCGCAAGGATTATGGCGGAATTACGATCCGTTCGAGTTGGCCACACCCGAGGCTTTTGAGCGCGACCCGACCTTGGTGTGGGAGTTTTACAACGACCGTCGGCGCTTGCTGGCGCAGTGCGAGCCCAACGCCGCACATGTCGCGCTGGTGGACCTGGAAGGCCTGCTGCCCGAACTGGTACACATCACGCAAAACGTTGACGGGCTAGCCGCGCGTGCCGGCGGGAAAAATATCATCCGATTGCACGGCGAGCTTGGCGCGACCAAGTGCTCCCATTGCGGGCGCATGGCGCAATCCGACGGCGGCGAGCATTCGTTTCCCGCGTACTGCCAGAATTGCGGCGGCCTGTTACGTCCCGGCGTCGTGTGGTTCGGCGAGCCGGTAAGCATGATCGGGCAGGCGGCGCAGGACATCCACGACTCCCAGGTTTTCATGGTGATCGGCACAAGCGCCGTGGTGCAACCCGCGGCGTCGCTGGCTCGTTTGGCCAAGCAGCAGGGAGCCTTCGTGGCCGATTTCAATTTGGAGGAGACGGCCATCGCGGACTTGGTGGACGCCCACGTGCGCGGGCCGGTCGCCACGACCCTTCCCGCCTTCGTGTCCGAAGTGAAAAAACTCCGCTAGCTTTTTCCGCCTAAGTTAACCGCCGTTTCCGGAGCAGCCGCCGGAGTTGTGAGCGCGGGTGGAAATCCGGGCGCAGTTGCGTATATTGAAACAAAACAAAACCGCCGACCGGATGACAACTCTCGCCTTCGTGCGGCGTCTTGGGAGTCAAATCATGAGCGACCATCTCGAGCAATCGGCCATCAACACCATTCGCTTTTTAGCAGTCGACGCCGTGCAGGCGGCCCGTTCCGGCCACCCCGGCGCGCCCCTCGGTTTGGCGACGGCCGGATACGCGCTGTTCGCCAAGGTCATGAAACACAATCCGATTGCGCCCACGTGGCCCGATCGCGACCGCTTCGTGTTGTCCAACGGTCACGCCTCGGCGCTGCTTTACGCGCTGCTACACCTGTCGGGTTACGACCTCTCTTTGGATGACATCAGAAACTTCCGCCAACTGCACAGCCCCACCGCCGGGCACCCGGAATACGGCGAGGCACCCGGCGTCGAAATCACGACCGGCCCGCTCGGGCAAGGCTTCGCCCACGGTGTCGGCATGGCGTTGGCCGAAGCGTGGATGGCCCGGCAGTTCAACAAGCCGGGGCATGAAATCGTCGACCATTTCACGTACGGCATCGTTTCCGACGGCGACCTCGAGGAAGGCATCAGCTACGAGGCGGCGAGTCTGGCCGGGCACTGGGGTCTGGGCAAGCTGATCTATCTTTACGACAGCAACGCGATTCAGATCGAAGGCTCGACCGGCACGAATTTCTCGGAGGACGTCGCCGCTCGTTTCCGCGCGCAGCATTGGCACGTGCAGGGACCGATCGACGGCAACGATACCGAGGCGCTGTGTGCGGCGTTCGCCGCCGCGCAGGGAGTCACGGGGCAACCGTCTTTGATCATCGCCAACACCGTGATCGGCTACGGCAGTCCGCTGGCCGGTAGCGAAAAGACGCACGGCTCGCCGCTGGGCGAGGAAAATGTCGCCAAAACGAAAGAAGCCCTGGGCTTCCCGACCGAGCCGCCCTTTTACGTTTCCGACGCGGTACGCGAGCACTTCGCCCTCGCCGCTCAAAAAGGCGCGCAGGCGCAACAGGCGTGGGAGAAAGCCTTCGACGCCTATGCAGCGGAGTATCCGGACTTGGCCGCCAAGCTGCACTCGCAGTGGGCCGGAGAGTTGCCCGACGCATGGGATGAAGGTCTCGACGATTTGTTTGCCGGGCAGGATAAGCCGCTGGCCACGCGCGCGGCATCGGGCACGGTGCTGAATTACCTCGCGCCGAAAATCGACTTTCTACTCGGCGGCAGCGCGGATTTGGCGCCCAGCAACAACACCTTCATCAAGGGCAGAACCTCACTGGCCGCCGACAACCTCGGCGGGCGCAACGTGCATTTCGGCGTACGCGAACACGCGATGGGCGCGATCGCCGGGGGCATGGCGCTGCACGGCGGCATCATCCCGTACACCGGCACGTTCTTCACCTTCAGCGATTACATGCGCACACCGATGCGTCTTGCCGCCCTGATGGGCATTCGCGTCGTGTATGTGTTTACGCACGACAGCATCGGCCTGGGCGAGGACGGCCCGACGCACCAGCCCGTCGAACATCTCATGGCGTGCCGCGTGATTCCCAACCTCACGGTGATTCGACCGGCCGACGCCGCCGAGACGGTCGTCGCATGGAAAACCGCGCTCACCCGTACCGACGGCCCGACGGCGTTAGTCCTCACGCGACAAGGACTGCCGATCCTCGACCGAAGCGTGTGCGGCCCGGCAGCCGGCGCCGGGCGCGGCGCCTACGTGTTGTGGGAGTCGGACGAGAACCCGGAGTTGATCCTTATCGGCACCGGCTCGGAAGTCTCGCTCGCTCTTGAGGCCGCGAATCGCTTGGCTGATGAAGGCGTCAAAGTCCGCGTCGTGTCTATGCCGTCGTGGGAACTGTTCGACGCGCAGCCCGCAGCGTATCGCGACGAAGTGTTGCCCCCGGCGATACGGGCTCGCGTAGCGGTCGAGGCGGGGGCCACGACAGGATGGGAGAAATACGTCGGGCTCGACGGCTCGGTAATCGGGATGCAGTCCTTCGGCGCGAGCGGGCCAATCAAGGATTTGTTCGCGTATTTCGGCTTTACGGTAGAGAACGTAATCAAGCGCGCCAAGGGCGTGTTGGGGAAATGACCGCCCGGTGTCGACAGATCGAGCGCGGTGCATTACCTTTGACAGCCAATCAAGAGATACGGTATCAAAGGGTACATAAGTCGAATCAATAAGAAGGTCGCGGTTCGGATTGTGCCCGGGTTGGCGGCCCCTATTACAGGCTGAGGAGTATGAGGCATGAAAAAGCTGACAGTTTCCCTGGTGATCCTGGTTTCGCTGCTGATGGTATCGGCTGCCTGGGCCGAGGAGATTTCGCCGGAGTGGGCCAGCACCGTGAAAATCGGCGGCTATGTTGACGTGCGGCCCAGTTTCTATTGGTTCACGCCCGATAACGAGATGACGGTCGGAAACCAAACACAAGAGGATTTCCATTACAGCGACGTATCCCTGTATGACGCAGGCCTCGTTGTGATGGCGCAACCTTTCGACGCCGTGCATGGTTTAGTCGAGATTCGCTACGGCGAAGGCCCGATTGACTACCGAGGCTCCAACGGCTCTCTGGGCGCCTACGGAACCGAGACGGTACTTGTCGACAAAGCGTATGTGCAGTTGGGCAGCGGCAGCAGTTTCTGGGTGCGTGCCGGTAAGTACTACATGCCCTTCGCCGCGTCCGAAGACGCCGTCTACGGCTTCTACTACAACCTGCTGCAACGCTACTTGTTCGCCAATCCGGTTGCTTTGGGATTGGGCTACAACCACAAGTTCGCCGGCTTCGGGTTCCACGTGTGGAACGGTCAGTTCGACACGACCAACTCATCGGGTCGGCCGGACAACGACATTATCGACACGTACGCCGCAAGCCTCGAATTCCATCCGCTGGCCTTCCAGGAAGTTCACCAAATGGACCTCGTGTTCTACTTCCTGAGTGACGCCGCGGAAACCTGGGGCCAGTTCGGCAACCAGATCAACACCCAGGTTACGGCTTATAGCGAAAACATCTTCCTGTACGGCGGTTACTTGAAGGGCGACTTCTTCCTCAGCGACCTGATCGGCCTGGGCATCCTGGGCGAATACGCGACCACCGGCGAGTGGGACGAAGATCAGTACGTCGACGCAGCCGGCGACGCGACGGCCGTCAGCTTCATGAACGCTGAACTGGCGTTGTTATTCTGGGAAGGCGTCCTGAAATTCGGCGGCAAGTACGAGAGCATCAGCGGCGTCGACTACTTCGGCACCGCGGGCGTCGACTACGAGCCGACTTCCTACGCACGCTACGGCGGCTTCCTGCGCAGCAACCTGATGGAAGAGCTTTCCCTCGGTTTGGAATATCTAATGGGCGGCAACAACGAAAGCGACACCGACAGCGAACTGCAGATTCAGACGCGACTCGATTTCTAACGATCCAGTCCGATGAAACAAAAACGGGACGGCCACGGCCGTCCCGTTTTTTTTGTTAGTAACGCTGAACGCTATTGGTTCGCCGCTTTTTTCTCGCGGTTTTCCAGCGCGCCCGGCCATTCGGTCACCAAGGGGTTCCCCGCCCGCTCGCGCGTAATTCGATACGTCTCAATGAGGGCGCTCACGGAGTGCTGCACGTAGTCGATCTGAATGTCCGGCGTCCAGAAACCAAAGCCGATGCCGCCCTGCGGTTTCTGCGGATTTTCAAAGAACATCGTGTTGATGTCGTTGTATTGCAGCCGCATCAGGAATGAGGAACCGAGTTGGAGCACGTCGAAAAACTCGTCGGTTTTCGCCTTATCGCCCAAGCGCTCGGCCAACCGATACAGCGCGCCGGTCGCTTCCAAACGGCAGGCCGCCGACACCGAGGAGAGCATCGTCCTGCTCGTGTAGTAGCCGCCGTTGAAGTCCGGGTCTTTGTTATCGCGATTGAAGCGGGCGTCCATCGCCGCGAAAATCCGCCACGCGTGATCCACGTGATTCTGCTGCGGCTTCACTTCATGGATCCGGTTGATTGCGTAGGCCAGCCAGTGATCGTGCGGAATGCCGGAGTCCGGCTTTTTCTTGTCGCGCACATCGGCGATAAAATCCACGCCCTTCGCGCCGACGTCGATCCACCGCTTGTTGCCGTCGATGGAGTACAACGTCGCCAATCCGAAAAAGGCCTCGCCCGGATAGTAAAGCACCGGTTTGACCTTTTTATCTTTGTCCTTGGGCGCATAGTAGTAGCGCATGCGCACGTCGCCGTCGGGTTTCATCATGTAGTCGGCAAAGCGAGCGTACCCCTGCATCAGCGGCAAGTACTGCATGTCGCCGGTAGCGCGCGTGTACCAGCCAAAGGCCAACATGGAAAGACCCGAACCGCCGAGTTTGGCGTACTGGAATTTGTTGTTGTTGAGACCCTTCCAGTCGAACTTCTTACTGTCTTCGGGATCCGGCCCCCGGGTGTGGCGCTCCAACCAACCCAGCGCCCGTTTCGCCGACTCCAGCAGTTCGGGATCCTTGTTGATCTCGTACACCTGGATCATCGAGAAGGTCGTACCGGCATGCCGCAATTCGTTGTACGAACGCGCGAGCGAGTCGGTTTGCGGGTAGTACATGTACTCGAACGACCCGTCATCCTTGACCGCGTTTTTCAGGTAGTTCCCCACGCCGTTGATCGCGGCCAACAGGTTTTCCTCCGTCGGCTCGAAACCATCGATTCGGTTGCCGCGTCGCAACGGAATCATGCCGCCCTTCCCGTTTTCCATGAACGAAATGAGCGGAATTTCGGCGAATTTGATCGGCTCTTTAACGTCGATCTGCTTACGTAAGTCGCTCGGGATGCCGCGTTGCCGCGCCAGGCGTTTGAAATTCCGATACCGAAAGCGCTTTTTGCGATCCATGATGCCGTAATCGCGAAGCTCCTGCGGCAGCAGGGCAATCGGTGGATTCGTCGCGAAAATCAGGCCCTCTTTGGAGTAGTCAAAACGCACGCCGTCGTCGAGTTTCTTTTGCTGCACCCGATGCGTGCGCTCGACAACGTCCAGGCGCAACCTGTGCGTCGCCCAGTTTTCGTCACGGCCCAGCTTTTTCAGCTTCGCGGCAGCGTCCTTGATCGCTCCGGCCGCGGACGAACCCATTCCGAAAGCGGTTAACGCCGCGTCGTCCGGCCGGGCCACGGATAGAAAGACGCCGCGCGGGGACTTCTTGTGTACGTTGGCGAACTCCCGCTTGCCTCCGGCCGGCGCTTCGGTGCCCGTCACATAGTGACGCGCCAAGGCCAGGGTGTACCGCTTATCCGCCGCGTTGAGTTTGATTCGTTTGTAGTCCGGCAAATCTCCGGGGCCCGTTTTCGCGCAACCAACCAACCACACGGTTGCGATCAAAACGATCAGGAGAAGCTTCGAATAGTGCCGCATACAGGTCCTCCGTAATTACTCAAAATGGCCGCAGATTGTAATAACTACCTGGGAGCCACGTCAACGCGCCGCCGCAGTTAAATACGGGCGGCCCCACCGGACCGCCAGGGCGGTATATTCAATCGCGTCGATCTGTACCATCGGATTCCAATAGCTAAACATAACGCCGCCGCGGGACCGCTGCGGGTGAGTAAAGAGCATCGTGTTCACCTCGTCGTAGCGATGGCGCAGCAAGAAGGGGATGCCCTTGTCGAACATCTCCGCGAGGCGGTCGACGTGGGTTTTGTCGCCGGTTTGTTCGGCGAGCTTCATCAGAGTCGCGGCGATGCACAAACGGCGCCCGCTGCCCGAAGAACTGGGGCGGTCGTAAAAACTGCCGACCAATTCGTCGTCCTCGACGCCCGCGTTGAAGTGACTGTCGATGGCCTGAAACACGCGCCACGTGTACTCGACGTTCGTGTCTTTCGGTCGCCACGCCTGCAGTTCGTTGATCGCGTAGACCAGCCAAAAATCCTGCAGAACCTTAGTAGGCGGCAAATGCGCGTCGCGGTGAGCCACAACGTATTCCACGGCCCGCGCGGCCAAGTCCAGCCAGCGCTCATCAGCATCGACTTTGTACAACGCCAGCAACCCGGCGATCGCCTCCCCGGCGTAATATTGCTCGGCGGTCGAGTACTGTTTTTTCATGTTGCCGCGGAAGTAGTACTTCGTGCGCATCATGCCGTTGCCGTCGGACATCGATTCGATAAAGCGCCCGTAGCCTTGCATCATCTCCACGTACTGCCGGTCGCCGGTCACTTCCGTGTATTTGCCGAAAGCCACCAGCGCCATACCGGTGCCGCCCAGCTTGGCGTGTTCACGGCGCGAGTTGGTCACCGCAAGCCAATCCTCGGTCTTGGCGTCCTGGTCGCGTGGCCCGCGCGTGTGTTTCTTGAGCCACTCCAGCGCGGTTTTTGCATGCTTGGCCAATTCTTCATCGCCGCTTTTATCGCCCAACGAGAGCATCGCGAAGACGCCGCCGGCATGAAAGCGTTCGTTATAGGAACCAAGCACCTGGTGCGTGCGCGGATCATATTTGTAGGCGAGGTCTCCGCCCGGCCCGATCGCACCGATCATATAGCGGCGCAACCCGGCGAGTGTTTCATCGAGCGCCGCCGGCGTCGCCGGGTACTTGCCGTCCCTTATGCCGCGTCGCAAATCGATGACTTTCCCCGCGGTGTTTTCCATGAAGGAAATCGTGGTGAAACGGGCGTACTTGATCGTTTCGCTGTTCTTGACTTGGTCGCGCACGACGCGGCCGATCATGCGGTGCTTCACGAAGCGCTTGAACTGCCGGTATTGAAATTCGCCCTCCTCATCCATGATTTTCCAGTCGCGTATCTCTTGCGGCATCAGCGCCAAGGGCGGCTGCGTGGCGAAAATCAGACCTTGGGTGCTGAAGTCGGTCGCCCAGCGCTTGTTCACACTACGTTCCCGCTCATCGGTGGACTCGTCGATAATATCCACGCGTAGGCGCAGATCCGCCGGCTTCTCATTGGCGCACAGGCGACGAAGTTGGGCCGACGCCGCCTCGATCGCCGCAGCGATGGAGTCGCCGAAAGCAAACGCGGTCAGCGCCGCCTGGTTGGGTCGAATGGCGCTGAGAAAAACGCCACGCGTTTCGTCGATGTACACGGTCCGATATCGCTCCGCATCGGGAGCCGGTACCGTGTCGCCGGTTAAGTGCGCCCGCGCCAATTCCAGCGCGTGCTTCTTCTCCAAATTGTTGAACGCGATTTTGCGGATGTTGTAAAAATCGCTCGGCGGCGCACCGCATCCCGCTGCGGCCAGCGCGGCGACGAGCAAAACGAAAAACAGCCTTCGGATCATTTTCTCTCCTTTTGCATCGGCAGGGCGGCAATGTAGCAACCTCTCGCGGTCTTCGTCAATAAAGCGTTGCCGCGGTCGAAGTATTTCACGGGCCGGGTTTGTTCGCCGCTGATCCCCCGAGTATAATCGCCTCGTTCTCCAGGAGCAGTGTATGACCAAAGATAAGGTGCTTGCCGAGCTGCAAAACACCAAAAATCTCGCCGGCTGGACAATCGCCGGCGTGAATTTGAGGGGCGTCGATTTTTCCGGCGCCGACCTGGAGCGGGCCGAACTTACCGACTGCCGCCTCGAAGGCGCATCGTTCGCCCGCGCCAACCTGCACGAAGCACGCTTCGTGCGCTGCCGCGTCGGCCGCGTCGATTGGTCGCACGCCGACTTGCGCCGGACCCACTTTGTGAGTTGCGGCGGCATCGCGCCGTCCGACATCGCCACAGTGGAACGGGAGGGAGCCATCGTGGAACAACCGACCAGTCGTCTTTCGGCCCTATTGGGCGTGGGTGCCGTGATTGTCGTGGCCGCGGCGCTCTTTCTTATTTCCGGCGGCTACGAGCTGTTCAGCCCGACGGGTTCGAGCGAGCCGGAAACCACGCCGGTCGTGACGCCCAAACCTCTGCCTTCGGCCGAACTTTTGACCGCCGCCGATACGGCCTTCGCCGCCGCCGATTTCCCGCGGGCGAAGGACTTGTACGGCAAAGCCTTCGCGCAGGGCGCCGGATCCGAAGACTCGAAACTGAACTACGCCGACGCGTGCCGTCGCTCCGCCCCGTTCGAGGAGGCGATCACGACCGCCAAGGGTATCGTCGCGGAAACCAAGGCCGACGATGCGCGGCTCCGCGCCCAAACCATCATCGCCAGCGCAATGGTCCGCAAAGGCGCCAACGAGGAAGGGCTCGCGCTCTACGACAAGTTGCTGGCCCAACACACCGACCGCCCCAACGACCAACGCGCGCTTCTGATGCAGAAGGGCACCGACCTTTGGAAAACCGAGAACCCGACCGAGGCTCTTGCCACTTTCCAAAAGCTGCTGTCGATCAGCGAGTCGAACCAGAAGGCGGGTGTCTGGATGAACATCGCACTCGTGCACCGCGACGCCGGTAAGACTGCCTCCGAAACCGCCGCGTACCGCAAGGCCGCCGCCGACCGCAACGCGCCCTCCGCTGTGCGCATGAACGCCCGTGTCGCGCTGGCCATGCTGGAGATCCGCCAGGGCCGGCTCGAGCAGGGACGTCGTAAGTTGTTGGAGGCCGCCGGTCCCGATAGTGACGCAGGTCAGGTTCTCACCGCCGCGCGCCGCGCCGCCGCGGAGTGGCGCAAGCAAAAGAAATTCGAACCTATTGAATCGTTGTATCGGCAATTGCTGGAAGTTTTCGGTTCGCGACCCGGTCCGCTCAATGACGCGCGCATCGATTTGGCGAATTTGTTGGCCGATCTTGGCCGCAGCAGTGAGGCGTTGGCGTTGTATAAGAAGGTCGCCGCCGAATCGACCAATCCCACGCAAAAGGCCTGGGCCGCCGATACCGTTGAAGAAATGGAAAGTTCCGCCGCCGCGCCGCCGGCCGCCGGCGATCAGTAATGGGGCGGATTCGCGTAATTGCGACAAGAGGTCCTTTCGTTGACAGCTTCGAGAGCGTCGTGTTAAGAATGGTGCGTTTCATTCACGTAGCGGCTTGAGCCATCAAATCCATGATTGAAGATCTAGTTGTCGGCTTGGCTTTGTTCTACCCGCACGAAGTGCGCCTTCGGCTCGCGAGGAGGATTCCGTGAAGCGAATCGTCTTTTGGTGTTGTTTATTGGTTGCGGTTTTCGCACTCTCACCCGGCGCCTGGGCCGGAGTCGGCGGAGCACCCTTCGCCTACGGCTTCGGCGCGCGCGGCATTTCGATGGGGATGGCCTACACCGCGCTGGAGAACGACGTCTCGACGGCCTATTTCAATCCGGCCGCGATGGCGCGTATTCCCACGTCGGAAATGGCGTTCACCTATCTCTACGCGCAGCCCGAGTTCCAGGGCGGCCCTAAAGGTGACACCTTCGCGTTCGACCAATCCAATCGGGTGTTGCAGTTCAACTGGGTGACGAAGCTCAATGAACTGCTCAAGTCCCGGCGTGACATTGCCGTGGGTCTGAACGTCTCGCTTGACGATAACGGAGCGGCGTTCATTCGCTTCTACGACGTGCAGAACTCCGACGGCTACTATTATTTCTACGGCCCCCACGGCTTTACGCTCAACTTCACGGTGGGCTTCGGCGTCACCGATTGGCTTTTCCTCGGCGGCGGCGTCGTGACGACTCTTCACGGCATCTCCACTTTCGAGATGAAAACCGACCTCGCCGGCAAAACCTCCGAAGAAGGCACAACCTTGGATAGCGACGTGGTCTTCGCGCCGATCACCTCGGTGTTGTTTCACCTCGACATGGTGGATATCGCCCTGACCTGGCACGGCCGCACCTGGGGACAATTCCAACCCATCGAGGTCAAGGCCGCGGCGGAAGTCGGTAAAAACGAACTCGCCGAACTGCCGATGAAACTCTACTTCAAGGACAACTACATTCCGCATCGCGTCGGCCTGGGCACGTATTGGCGTCCGACGGATTGGATGAATATCTCCGCCGATGTGGTTTGGCACAATTGGGCCGACTTCACCGACCTGATTGATATGGACGATCTGCCGCGCGACAACGTGGACCTGGAAATGAAGGATATCTTCGTGCCCCACCTCGGGCTGGAGTTCGAGGCTTACAACCACTTCTTCACGCGCGCCGGCTATTCCTTCCAACCCTCGCCGGTTGTCGACGGCGGCAGCGACTTCAATATGATGCTCGATAACGACAAACACATCGCCACCGCCGGACTGGGTTACAATTGGCAGAACCCTCCCCTGTTGACGTATCCGGTCAGTTTCGACGCGGCCTACTTTTTCGAATATTTGATGGATCGCGAGTTCGAAACCGAGGGCCAGAAATACGAAAGTTCCGGCTTCCTAAATGGGATGGCCGCCACGTTGACGGTGCGCTACTAGGGTCGAAAGGAAGCAGTCATGATGCGACGTTTCAAACTGCCGGCCCTTCTGGCCTTCCTCCTGTTGGTCACGGCATGCGAGGGTGACTTCGTCGCCCCGGCGTACGCGCCGGAAACCGAAGTCGGCTTCGGGATTACCTATACCTATCCGCCGAGCGATACCGCCGAGTTCCCGATTACGGGATCGATCATCGTTCACTTCAATCGGAATCTGAATCAAGCAACCGGGGCCGAATTCGTGGACCTGCGGCGAACCGATTCCGGCGGCGCCGCCGGGCGGTTGCCGGTGGATGTCTTTGTCGATGACGGCAATATGATCATCACGCCCATCCAGCCCTTTGACCCGCATGCGCATTATCACATGCGCATTTTCGGGGATGTCCGGTCCATGGACGACACTCCGGCGGAGCTGCCCGAAAACGGTTTCGAGTTCTTCTTCAGCACCCTCGGCGACCGCCCGCTGGCCGGACGCCCCCTCGCGGTGGAAACGGTGCTACCCGATCCGTCCAGCACGTCGGTGTTCGATTTCCACACCTTCCGCGTTTATTTCTCCGAGCCGGTCGACCGGCGCACGATCCTCAACAAGGAAACTTTCCTATTCGCCGATAGCGAAGGTAACGCGGTGGACGGCGCCATTTTCGTCCGAGCCACGCAAATGGTGTTCGACCCCGACGAAGACCTGACGCCCGGCCGCTACAGGATGACCCTGACCACCGGCATCCAGGACGTGGGCGGTGAGTCGCTTCCGACGCGCCGCGTGTTCGACTTCGATGTGCGCAGCAGCGGCGAGCGCAAGACCCTCAATGTCGAAAATTGCCCGACCCTCGGCGCGCGCAGCAGTTGTGTGGCGGAGATATCTCCCGACGCGTTGCCGCGACATGCCTTCACCGGCGACGACGCCAATTCCATGCTGGTCGACAGCCTGTTGCTCGGTCCGACGCGTACCTACATAAGCGGCCAGCTTCGCACGTCGCTGGGTGACCCGGGCCTCACGCCCGAGGCGATTCCCATCCTTATTCGCAAGGGGCAGCGCCTGTACGCAACGTCCATCGAATCGCAGCTTGGCGGCGCGATTCCGACCGGCCTCGACACCGGCGAGATCGTGATTCACGTGCTGACCGACGCCGTCGGCCTGCTGCACCGCGCGGACGCCGACACACCGATCGGGAAAAGCCCCGCGGCGGTTTCCTTGACTCTCGACGCCGCGATTTCTCCGGCGGACACGGCCGCGGGGATGATCATGTCGCAAATCATCCTCGGTACGAGACTGTACGGCACGGCGAGCGTCGATCCCGGCGCCAATCACCTGGTTCTCGAAGTGGCGGGATTCGCCGAATTCTTTATTCTCGGCGAACGCATTCGGACGACAATGAGCCTGGTGATGAAGGACGTCGAAACGCTGCTGCCCGATAGCCCCGACAACCGCCCGCCGGAATTGCGGATGACCTACCCACGCCAGGGCGAGCGCCGCGTGCGTCTGGGTACAGCGATTCAAATGGTGTTCGACGAACCGGTGAGCGTGCCGAGTTCGACGGCCGAGGTCACGCTTCGCATCAAAGACGGGCCGGAAGTGGCGAACGACCTGCTCAACAACGGACCCAAACTCCTTTTAGTGCCGCGCGAGCCGCTGGAGCCCTACACGACCTACGAGATCGTCGTGGGTGTCGGGTTGGCCGATATTTTGGGCAACGAAACAGCGGTCGAGACCGTACGCAAATTCACGACCGGCGCGATCGAATGGAGCAGCGAACCGCCGATTGTCGGCACGAGCAATCCCGGCCGCGGCACCACGCCCGCCCTCTTTCCGGGGCACTTTCCGATCGAAGTTTGGTTCAGCCAAGTCATGGACGCCGACACGATCGTACTAGGCGACACGTTTCGCGTCATCGACTTGTACACCGGCCGCGACGTTCCGGGAACGATCGTACACTTCTTCCAGCGCGTAGCGTTTTATCCCAACGAACCGCTCGCGCCGGGCACGCCGTATCGCCTCGTGTTGACTTCGGACATCACGAATTACGCGGGCGTTCGACTCGACGTGGGTCGCGACCATATCGAACCCGGCGACGGCAATGAGCAGTGGACCGTCGATTTTACGGCCGCGGCGGCGAACAACTGGGTGCCGCTGCGCCTCATGCTCTCCCCGGTCGCCGATGTCGACGGATCCGGGTTCATCGACAATGGCGAGACGATTCCGAACCCGCCGGCGAACTTTTTCAAGGTCCGCAATTTCTTGGTACCCGAGCCCACGTACGCGGCCGGCTACTTGATGGCCTACGTCAAGGGGCTGGATTACAACGCCGTGGGTAAGCCCTTCCTGGACATTGAGTTGAGCCAGGGCATTTCGCTGATCTCGACGAACACCCAGATCGATCTCGGCGGCCTCTTGCCCTCGCTTGGTGACGACGAAATCGCGCAGCTTGCCAAGGACAGTCTATTCGATCCGCTCGGCCGCGTTTTCATCGACATACCGCAACCGAGCTTTGCCCCGGCGATGGAATCACCGGAACGGCGCACCGAAATGAACGCCGTCATGAATGCGGACATCAGCGTCGATAACGACTACTTCAACGCGGCCCTCGACCGCGTCACAACGCTCAACGCGGTGGGCGAATTATCGTTCTCCCCCGACGGCTTAATGGTCGTCGAACTCGACGGCCGCACGACGATCACGATGAACTTGAAGATCCCGCTGATCGGCATCAATATCCCGATCCCGCTGCCGACCGACCTCGAGATGCGCGGCGTGAGCCGCAACCCGCTCTCGTGGTGGAACACGTTCTAGCCCGCCGCTTGCTCGGATACACGAAGGGCGCCTTGATCGGCGCCCTTTTTCTTTCGGGGAAACGGTTCGCTATTTCTTCGGTACGTGCACCGGCCAACCCAAGCCCAGTTCCGCCGCTTCATGCAATCCTTCGGCCAAGGTCGGGTGGGCGTGAATCGTGTGGGCGACATCTTCCAGCGTCAACTCCCGCTCGACCACCAGGCCCGCCTCGGCGATCAAATTCGACGCTTCGCGGCCGCAAATCTCCGCGCCCAAAACGACCTTGTCGGCGGTGCGGTAAATCCACTTGAAGTAGCCGTCCGAGGTGCCCATGGTGAGCGCGCGCCCCAACGCCTGGTAAGGAAACGACGCCGCCTCGGCCTCGATACCCCGCGCCTGAGCCGCCGCCTCGCTCAGCCCAACCGTGGCGATTTCGGGATACGTAAACACGACTCCCGGCACCGCCCGCGCCGTGAAACGCGCCTCCTTGCCCGCGATGGCCGCCGCGGCCACAACCGCCTCCGCCGACGCCTTGTGCGCCAGCATCGGGCCCGGCACGAGATCGCCAATGGCATAAATCGCCGGGTGCGCCGTACGCCGTTGCGCGTCGACCGGCAGAAACCCTTTTTCGTCCCGTTCCAGGCCGACGACGTCCAGGCCGACGCCGCCGTCGTAGGGTCGGCGGCCCACGGTGACCAACACTTTTTCCGCCGTCAGTTCTTGGGTCGCGCCGTCTTTGTCGACCACGGTTAGTTTCGCCACGCCGTCGACGATTTCGAGCTTGTCGGCCTTCGTGCCGGTCATCGCTTTGATTTTCAATCGGCGCAGATTGCGTTCGACGACCTGCACCGCGTCGCGCGGCTGCCCGGCGAGCAAGTCGTCGAGCAGTTCCACGATCGTCACTTCGCTGCCGGCCATCGCCATGACGGTGCCGAGTTCCATGCCGATGTAGCCGCCGCCCACGACGATCAACCGCCGCGGCACTTCGGTCAGCGCGAGCAGTTCGCGACTCGAGATGACCGTCTCGCCGTCGAAGCGTAAGCTCGGCACTTCGATCGGCACGCTGCCGGTGGCCAGGATCGTGTGCCTCGTCGTTAAGCGTTGCGACGTCTCGCCGCCGACTTCAATGGTGTTGGCGTCGATGAAGCGTGCGACGCCGGGCACGAGATCGACGTTTGCCGCCTGCAAAAGCGTTTTGACCCCGGTGGTCAGCCGCTTGACGATGCGATCCTTCCACGCCACGGTCTTGGCCCAGTCCAGCGATGCCTCGCCGACGCCGACGCCGAAGCTCTTCATGCCGGCCAGCGAGTGATAGCTTTCCGCGGCGTGAATCAAGGCCTTGCTTGGAATGCAGCCCTCGTTGAGGCACACGCCGCCGACCGCATTTTTTTCCACGAGGGCGGTGCGCAGACCGAATTGACCCGCGCGAATCGCCGCGACATAGCCGCCCGGTCCGCCGCCGATCACCACCACGTCGTAACCGTCACTCATCGTCTTCGCTCCCTTTCGGCTCGTCGCCGTTTTCCGGTTCCGCCGGCTCTTCGTCGCTGCCGGCGACAACGACCGGCTGCGCCAACAAATGCTCAATGCGCTCCAGCAAGCGCCGCGCCGCCGCGTCCTCGGCCTGGCGGAGCTTGACCTGCCGCGTAACCGCCCGCAGCCCCTCGCGATCGTCATGCTCTTCTAGGAAATCGACCAGGCGCGACGCGATCCGCGTATCGTAACGATTCGTCAGCCAACCGGCGAGTAGATACAACTCGCGACACAAGCGCGCGCCGGCCGTCGTCGGATCCACCCCCGGCGTCGCCGTACACTCCACGAGACCGACCTCGTTGTTCGGCCGCTTCGCGCCGGCCGGCGCAATGGCCTCGATCCACGCGCGCACCAACGCTTGGTTATCCTTTGAGGGGAAATTGAACGCAAACTGCAGGTCGTAGATGCGGGCGTTCTTGAACACGGTCACGACCACGCGACTGCCGGTATGTCCGCCCAGCGGATACTCGCGCCCGACGGCCGTCGCCTCGCCCGTTTCCCAACGCCACAACCGCCGCAACTCGGCCCCGCCGCCCTCCGCGATGACCAGACGCCTCGCCTCACTTCGCCCGACGATTTTCACGAGCCGCCACGGCCACAACCGATCCCAGGCGCGCGGCCGTTCTACCCGGCGGAGCATGTCAATCAAATCGCTTGGCGACATGTCCTCGTCGACGAAGCGTCGCGCGGCGCCTTCGGCCATCAGCGACCACCGGTTTCGGCCGGCTTCGGTAAAGAAGACGACCCGGCCTTCGATGGGCTCGCCGGTGTGCCGGTAATGTAACGAAAGCTCCGCCGGCAGGATGCCGTGCAGTTCGTAGGCGCCAGCCTGATAGGGAACCGCCACGATCGCATTGGGCAGGGCGATAACCGAATGGCGAAGAACTTTCGGGTTCGGCAGGTTCGCTAACTCTTCCACCGGCGGTGCGGACGACAATTGGGGGAAGTCGAACCCCGCCGTCCACACGTTCGCCGTCACGACCGCCGCGAGGTATAGGCACACCACAACCAACGCCGCATTCCGGCCGCGACGCGGTTCCGGTTCGGGTTGGACGTTGCCGAGTCTCATTTCCAGGTATCGGGTTTGCCGTCTGCGTCGACATCCACGCCGGTACGCGCCAGGCGTCCCTCTTTCGTATATGACTTGAAAGTATCGTGCACGCCGTCACCGTTGGTATCAAGCTGCACCCAGCGAGTTTTGCCGGTGAGATGGAAAAAGGTTTTCTTGTCGATGCGGCCGCTGCCGTCGGTATCTTCTTCCATGATGATGCGAATACCCTGGCTGTTAAGCGTCTCAATTTTTTCGATGATGCCGTCGCCCTCGCCGTCGTACATGCGCTGGAATATTTCCCGGTTGCCACGAAACACGAAGTAGCGGTCGATAATTCCCGTCTCCTGCGTGTCGGTGCCTTCGACGACCAAATTGCCGCGCGCGTTGTAACGCTGATACTTGTCCCAGGAGCCGTCGGAGTTGCGGTCGATCCACCGCTCGACAAGATTGCCCTCGGCGTTGTAACGCTCCAGCCGCCGCGGCACGTCGAAAGTCGACCCTTCGTAATGGTAGACCATCGATAGAACGCCCTTGGCGGTGAAGGTATGAATTTGTTCGGCTTGACCATCGCCGTCAGCGTCCACATGCGCGAATTTCGGATTGCCTTCCGCGTCGAAAAACTCGACTTTTTCAATGATGCCGTCGTGGTTTTGATCGTGTCGGCGCTCCACGACGATCTCGTTTTCGCCGTAGACGTCCCAGTAATCCGGCGAACCGTCGCCGTCGGTATCCACGGCGCGCGCCTCCCCCGGTCGCGGCCCGGGTTCCGAAGGAGCCCCCGGCGGCTTGGCGCTGGGCCACATCGCGTAGATGATCGCCGCCAACGCAATCACCACGGCCACGCCGATCGGAATGCTGTAGGTCATCAAGGTCGAGCGCGGCGGCTCGACATCGGAGGCGGACTCACGCCGTTGTCCGGCCGCCACGCGCCGCCCCGCAAAACCACATTCGGGGCACTCGGTGGCCTTCAGCGCGATGTCGGCGCCGCAGTTGATACAGGATTTTGTGAAGCGATGTCCGCAACTGTCGCAGGAGTCGTAATTGTAGTTCCGGGAGCCACAGTTCGAGCAGACGATGCCCTTCAAAATGGGCACGTTGCGCGAGGGCCCGGGGGCCAGGAGAGCGCCGCAGTAACTACACTTCGAGCTATCGAAAGGAATATCGTAGTTACAGAGCGGACACGTGATCAAATGGTCTTTCATATTTCGCTTTGAGAACCCCCGCGTTTCCAAGTCCGTGCGATTATAACAAAAAAAGGCCCCGGGACCAGTGCGGTTCCCGAGGCCTTGATGAGTCTTTGCGTCGCCCTAGAACTCGATTTCCAGCGCGCTCAGGTCATTGGTCTTGAAATAGTCGGCGATTACGAAGGCTTCGGGCAGGATATTGTTCACGAACCACTTCGCGGACATCATTTTGCCCCAGAGGAACTTCGCTTCGTCGTTGTCCTTGATCAACGCCTTTTTCGCGGCATCGTCTTCCACGCCCTTTTCGGCAAACAGCGCGTTCAGTTTTTCCTGCGCGATAAATGCCATCTCCAGCAACAGGTGCGACATCAGGATGTGGCCGAACATGTCGAGGAAGGGGCGCGCCTGCAGAACCGGCACGATCTTCTCGTTGAAGGTTTCCTTCTTCATGTATCCAGCCATGCCCATGACGGTACCGGCCAGCGCTTCTTGCGCTTTTTGCAGTTTCTTGACCAGATCGCCCAGACCTTCGTCTTTGCCGTTCTTCTGGCAGAAGCTGGACAGGTCTTGCATGAAGTACATGAACAACATGCCGCGATTGATCGTCAGCTTGCGACCCAACAGGTCCAGCGCCTGGATGCCGTTGGTGCCTTCGTACAGCGAAAGGATCTTCGCGTCGCGGGCGTACTGTTCCACCGGATATTCCGAGCAGTAACCGTAGCCGCCGTAGACCTGAATCGCCTGCTCCGTCACGTGGTAGGTCCAGTCCGTGATGTAAGCCTTGGCGATCGGCACGAACAATTCGACGAGGCCGTGGTAGCGCTCTTTCGCGGCCCCCTCGGTGACGTGCGATAGGTCTTCGTAAAACGCCGTCTTGGCCAACATCGCGCGGAAGCCTTCTGAGAAAGCCTTGCAGTGCATCAGCATGCGGCGCACGTCCGGGTGCTCGACGATCGGCACGCCCGGGGCGTCGTGCTTGGCCATATCCTTGATGTGACGGAACTGCACGCGCTCTTTGGCGTACGCTACGGCATTCATGTACGCCGTGCCGGCCAGCGAACCAGCCTGCAGGCCGACGTACAAGCGCGCCTCGTTCATCATCATGAACATGTACTTGATGCCTTCGTTCTCTTTGCCCACGAGCCAGCCGATGCACTTGCCGCCTTCGCCGAAGTTCAACGTACAAGTGGCCGACCCCTTGATGCCCATCTTGTGTTCGATGCTGCCGCAGACCACGTCATTTCCGTCACCCAAGGTACCGTCGTCGTTGACCCAAACTTTCGGCACGAGGAACAGGCTGATGCCCTTGATACCGGCCGGCGCGCCTTCGACGCGAGCCAACACGGGGTGGATAATGTTTTCGGTCAGGTCGTGATCTCCCGAGGAGATGAAAAGCTTGGTGCCGGTAATGTTGAAGCTGCCGTCGTCGTTGCGCGTCGCAATTGTTTTCAGCGCGCCGACATCGGATCCCGCCCCCGGCTCGGTCAAGCACATGGTGCCGCCCCATTCGCCGCTGAACATCTTGGGCAGGTACTTGTTTTTCAGTTCGTCGTTGGCGAAGGCATCAAACATGCGGGCGGCGCCAATGGCCAATTCCGGAAACATGGTGAACGCCGAGCCGGCGCCGCACATGAACTCCATAATTTGCATGTTGATGACGGCCGGCCAACCCAAGCCGCCCCATTCGGGGTTGCCGGATAGCACGAGGAAGCCGTTGTCGATGAAGGCTTTGTACGCGGGGTGGAAAGCTTCCGGCACCGTCACTTTACCGTCTTCGAAGGTGATTCCTTCCTTGTCGCCGATTTCGTTGATCGGCGCGATGACGTCTTTCGCCACCTGCAACGCGGTCTGCACCATCGCCCAAGCGGTATCCCAGTCAAAGCCGACTTCCTGGTACTTTTCGTACTCCGCCAATTGGCCAACGTTCAAATAGTCTTCCAGAACGAAGCGGACGTCCCGCTCGTCAACAAGATAATGGTCCATGCGATTTCTCCTTCAGGTAGACGATAAAACTACAATCGCCAGAGCGATTCGGTTGCCGCGAAGCGGTTTCTGAATGAGTACTCATTCAGAAACAATTTTATGTACCATTTCTTGAAGCAGCGCGTCAAGGCAAAACGATCCAAGAAAAGGGAAAAAGACCTTGACATTCGCCGACCTTGCGGCTAATTATTCGAACCCTGTGTTTTACGAAACTACGCCGTTCGTGTTTTGAACGAGATTGATAAATCAGGAGGCAGAACGTGGCCAATCATAAGAGCGCGGAAAAGCGAATCCGCCAGAACATCAAGCGCCGGGCGCGCAACCGGTCCATCCGGACCCGCGTGGGTACGCAAACCAAGTCGTTGCGTGGCGCCATCATCGCCGGCAACGCCGAAACGACCGAGCAGCAGCTCCGCCTGACGATGCGGGAGTTGAATAAAGCGGCCAGCAAAGGCGTGTTGAAGAAAAAAACCGCCAGCCGCCGGATCGCGCGCTTGGCCAAAGCCGTCCACGCCGCACAAATCTAGCTGCGCCGACACAAATCCAGAATCATTCGTTCCAGGATGGCCCGGTCATGACTGCGGCCGTCCTTCAGCATTAAATCGACCTTCGATAACGTCACCAGCGCTTTACGGAGCGCGGCGTCGCTGAACGCCCTCGCCTGCCCCTTGACCTTTTTCGCGGCCCACGGCGTCGTGCCCAGCGCTCGCGCCAACTGCTGGTCGTCGACTCGGTCCCGCGCCAACAGACGCGCTACCACCAGTTGCCGCAACGCGCGGCCGAACATCGCCAACACACCCAGCGGCGCCTGCCCTTGGTCGATGATCTCCTTGACCACACGCAGGGCCTCAGCCGTTTTGCGCGCGGTCACCGCGTCGAACAGTTCATAGAAGGACTGCTCCTTGACCGAAGACATCACCGCCGACAGGTCGTCTGCGGTAACCGCCTTGCCGCCGGCGTGGATCGCGGCTTTCTCGATTTCGCGCGCCGCCGCCGCCAAATCCGCCCCGACGGCCCGTACGAGGTACTCCACCGCGTCGCGATCTATGTCCACTTCCTGATCCCGCGCGATGGCCGCGACCCAAGGGCGCATTTTGCTTTCGTAGAGTCGATCGAATTCCAGCACAAGCCCGTACTTCTTGGCCAGTTTGGTGAACTTCGCCCGTCCGTCGAGTTTTTCGGCCAACAGCACCAGCACCGTGAAATCGGCCGGTGACTGCAAATATTCGGTTAGCGCGTCGCGTTCCTTGGCCTTCACCTTGTGCCACGCATTGAGCACGATCAGGCGGCGCTTGGACATCATCGGCAGGCTATTGGCCAGCCGCGGCACAGTCGACAAGCTGTCCTGGCCGACATAAAACACATCGGTGTTCATATCTGCCATGGCGCCCAAGGGTACGTGGCGCACGATCATCGACCGCGCGAGCTCAAGCTGGTAGGACTGCGAACCGGCGATTAGATAGACCGGTTTGAGTCCGTCAGCGAGGCTTTTATCCAGGTGCGAAAGCGGCATATCTACTCGAATCCGTCAAAGATGCGGTCGTGCACCTCGGTGGAAATCTCCCGCGCCAGCCAGGCGATGGCGTTTTGCTTGTTCGCCTCGCTGTCGAAGATGTTTTCGATGTTTCGGTACTCCCGCACTTTTACCAGATTTCGGTCTTCCCACAATACCCTTCCTTCACGATCCACCAAACGTACCCAGACGTTCATCTGGGCGCGATATTCCACGGCGAAGTCGCTTTCGTTAAAGGCGATGGGACTAGTCTTGAATTTGACGACCTTGCCCAGAAGCACGGCGTCGGAGTCGTCCACGGCGCTGATCCGTACCCAACCGCTTTCGGCGAAGCGGCGGCGCAACTGGTCGGTCAGCAGGGCTTCGAGTCCCGGTTCCATTGTTTGATTTTCCAGCACCGGGACGGCCACGCGACGGATAGTGGGCGGCAGGTTGTTACCCGGACGCGCCAGATGATACCCGCAACCCGCGGCGGCTATCACCAGCAGGAGGGCGGCAAGCAAAAAGCGGGAACCGGCCTGCGACCGATCCCCGCCCTGTTTCGGCATAAAAGAGTTGAGTCTCACTTCTCCAGCGGCTTCCAGTCGATTGAGTTATCCGACATTTTCCAAATGACAACCGCGTCTTTCGGCTGGCCTTCTTTTTCGTAGGAGATCACGAACCAGATTTCGCCTTTCTCCCGCGTAAAGGGCGCGACCGGTTTGGTCAAATAAATGCGATCAAAGAAGTACTTACCATCGGTCAAATCCGTGTAGGAAATACTGTGACCAAGTTTCCGCTCGGAAGACCGTTTGTAGACAACCTTGCCGTCTTCGACGACGTAGATGTCTTCCAGTGTGTAGGTGCCTTTCCACGCGGCCATGTGATACCGAATGAACTTTAGGCCTTCGTTACACCACTCAACACGCATTTGGTCGATGTTCACACCCGCGGTCGGTTTGTGATAAGAACCGTCGATGGAAACCTTTTTCGAACCATGTTCGCGGGTTTCACCCCAGGCGGTTGCGGCCATCACGACCGTAAGTACGGTGACCAAAGCAAATACCAGCGTTCTCCGCATCATTTCGTCCCCCGATTGGATCGCTGCGTTGTTGAAAATGTCGAAACTTTCTATGCGAATTGGGCCATTCTGTCAACCGATTTCAAAAATACACCCAGATGCCCGCCGCACCGCCCGCGTGGCTGAAGGCCAATTCGTCCTTGCGTTGCGCCCCTGGTAACTCCGTGCGAATCGTCGTCGTGGCGCTCCAGCGGTAAAATCCCGACGCATAAGCCCCCACCCATTCGGTGATACGCACGTCGAAACCCACGTCGCCCCCCGCCGTCGGCAACCACTGGTGCGTGGTAACGCGCAATTCATCATAGTAGATCGGCACGTTACTGCGAATGTTCTCCGGATCCTGCTGAATCGCCATATACATGCCGCCGGCGGTGGCGCCCAAATACGGATTGAATCGTTTTTCCGGGCGAATTTCGGCGTGAAAACCAGCCTCCATCGGCGTGATCGAAGTAGTTGACACTCGGCGATAGGAAACGTAATCCACGTCGGCCTCTTGTTTCCCATAGGCGCCGAGGTAGCCGACCGATGCCGAGGCGGAAATCCACGAAAGCAAATGGTAGCGGAACGAGAGCATTCCTCCGTACAGATCGCCGACGATGTCGCGGGTGTCGCGGTCCAGAAGCAACAGGTAGTTGGGCCCCAAAGACATCGAGGCTTGCCGAGCCGACTTTTCAGGCTCGGTTGTATCGGCCGCGGGGTCGGTGTCTAAGGGCACCTGCCCCGGCTCGGCAGCCCATGCGACGGTCGCCAACAGGCAACAAATTGTCGCAATGTAGAACATTTTCATAGCGGTCGGTCCCCAATATGCCGCTGATCAACTTCCTTTTTCGCGCTTTAGCCGCCGATAATCAAGCCTGGATCACCCCAACGGAATCGAGACGCCGAAAAACTCGTGGTCGTACCCCGGGATGGCCCGGCACCCCTTGAGCGCCGCGACCAAAGACGCGGCATCGGCGATCTCTTCTAGAAAGCTGGTAAAACACCGCCCCAACACCTGCGGTTCGTGGGCGTCGCTGCCGCCGGTCATAACCAACCCCATGTCGCTGGCGATTCGCATTAAATTTTGGAAGTAGCCGGGCCGCAGAAGATTTTGTTGGTGCAGCGAAATCATCGTTCCGTTGAACAACTCGATGCCATCCACGTGGGGCAACACGCTTTCAACTTCCGGCAGGCCGATCACTTCATAGCTTTTGGCCCGCTGGTTGACAAAAGGGTGCGCCCAAATCACCGCCGTTTCCTCGTCGTGCCGCAATTCGGCGACGCCGCCGATCGTGGCCGGTAAGTCGTCCAAATATCCTTCATCGGTGGAGAAAACGAGAAAATCACCTTGCGGCGCGCGAACCTCGACGCCGGTAAACACCGGGCAATCCACTAATTCGCGTAGTTCCCGACAGGCGCGGATTGTGCCGAAATCGGTTACCGTCGCCATCGGTAATTGATGGTCGCGAATAAAAGCCGCCAATTTCTCAACGGTCACTTCCGACGTTTTGGAGTATTCGGTATGGATGTGCAGGTCGATGCGCCTCAGGGCGGGAGTCTGCGCCATATTCAGCTGCCGGTAGCGGACAAACCGCCGAAGTCCTTAATCAGCCAGCGCTCGCCTTTTTTAACCAACTCGACGGCCACGTGCGCTTTTTTCTTATCGTTTTCGCCGAAATACATCGGATCGACTTTCAAGTCGTCGCCCTTGATAAGCTCCACGCCGACTTTTGCCGTTTCGCCTTCGATGCGGGCGTTCTCATCGATTTCGACTTTCTGCAATTGGATGAGGTCCAGGTAGGCGGCCACGTTTTGAAAGTGATCGACCGCGACGAACATCTGCCGCAGACGGCTCATCGCCTCGCCGTACAGTCGCGCTTTTTCCGGTTCTTCGTTCGGGGTGCGATTGGCCAATTGATACTCGCGATCCAGGATGATGTCGATCGCAATGAAAAAGGCTTGCACTGTTTTTCCCGGATCGCTCAAATCCGTCGGGACTTCCGGTTTGACCGCTGCCTTCTGTCCCGGCGCGGGCGCCGGCGCGGCCGTGTCGTCGGTTTTCTTGTTGCAACCGAGTGCGAACGCCAAAAATATCGTCAAAAGAATTGCGAGCACTTTGTATCTCAAAATTGCATCCCCCCACGAATCATGATGTGCGGATTATCCTTATGCGGAGCCAAGCACTTCCGAGACCGGGCGTCAACCGCCGGCCGCCGCCGCCTTCCCCAGGTTGAAGGCTTGTTGGTTTGTGGCCCGGAATTTCGCCGGCACGCCCTCGGTGACGATACGCTCAATGACTTCAACCGACATCGGCAAAGCGCCGGTTGCGGCAACCGCGCCAAGCATAACGGCGTTCGCGGCCATGGCGTTGCCGGCCTGTTCAGCCAGTGTTGTGGCGTCGAAAGAAATCAATCGCCGGCACACCGCCGCCACCTGCTCAAGGATATCATCGCGGTCCGGATATTCGCCGTGCCCGAGCGTTACGGTAAAGGGCACGATGGCCCGGGTGTTGACCACCGCGACGGTTTTACCCCCGCAATAAGGCAGCGCCCGCAGCGCCTCCAGCGGTTCGAACGCCATCAGAACATCGGCGTCTCCCCGTCCCACGAGCGGACTCTTCGCGCCGCCGATCAGCACCGCGCTTTCCACGATGCCGCCGCGTTGGCTCATACCGTGAACTTCCGATACGGTCACCGGCAGGTCCGCCGCCATCGCCGCCTCGCCCAGCAGCCGGCTGGCGGTCAAGCTACCCTGCCCGCCGACGCCGCAAAGGTACACGCGCGTGGTTTTATCCGGATTCATGATACCACCTCGTCGACCGGCACGATCGCCCCGTTGGGGCAAACCTGCACGCACGTGCCGCATCCATCGCACAGAATCGGATTGATCTGAATGCGGCCGTCCTCCTGGTAAAAGGCCGGGCAACCGAAATTGTCGAGACAGTTTCGGCACACCGCGCAATACCCGCACGCCAGGCACCGCCGCGCTTCGGCCTGCGCCTCGGCCTCGGTGAACACACCGTCGACCTCTTCGAAATCGCCGACCGCTTCTTGCGGCTCCCGCTTTGGAACATGCCGCCGCGCCTCGGTGGGCACGTCAAGCGGTGCGTAGCGCGACTCGCCAAGAAGCTGTTCACGGTCGCGCCAGTGCTCGATCACCACCTTGTCCGGGTCTTCCGCCAACGTCTTGTCGATCCCATACGCGGCGTACTTGCCCCACTGCAGGGCGTCGGCGACACTGCTCGCGCCCGACACGGCGTCGCCCCCGGCGAACCAAAACGGATTGCCGGTGCCGGCGTCTTCCCGCGCGGCTTGGATACCGCCCCAGCGGTCCACCTTCACGTCCGGCAACTCGTCGGCCCCGACAGCCGCCATCTGCCCGATGGCCGTCACGACATGATCGCACTCGACGACAAAGGTTTCGCCGGTCGGCACCGGCCGCGGCCGCCCGCCTTCATCGGGCTCGCTAAGTTCCATCTGGGCACACGACACGCGCCAGCGGTCGTCGATTTTCTCGACCTGCTGCGGCGCGCCTAACTCGATAAGCTTGACGCCCTCGGCCAGCGCCGCGTCGATTTCCTCGTCGTTCGCCGGCATCTGCGCCCGCGTGCGGCGATACAGCAGCGTGACCGCCGCGGCTCCCAGACGTCGCGCCGTTCGTGCCGCGTCAATGGCCGTGTTGCCCCCGCCGATCACCACAACGTGGCCGGGCAGCGTAACCGGAGTGCCGGTGTTGACCTGCCTCAGCAACGCCAGGGCATCGGTCACGCCAGGCAGGTCTTCTCCGGGAATGCCCAGCCGCGCCCCATTCCACTGTCCCGGCGCGAGGTAGGCGGCGTCGAAGCCGTCGGCCCGCAAGGATGCTTCGGTAAAGTCCCGGCCAAAGCGCTCGCCAAAGTGGAAGGTCACACCGATGCCGGCGATCATTTCCAGATCCTTGGCGAGGGCGTCGTTGGGCAAGCGGTAACCCGGGATGCCGTACCGGCACATACCACCCGCCTCGGACTCGGCTTCGAAAACATCCACCTCGTACCCGCGAAAGCGCAGATCAAACGCGCACGCCAACCCCGAGGGGCCCGCGCCGACGACCGCCACTTTCCGCCCGTTGTCGCGGATGGTGTCGCGTACCCACTTGATGTACGCCGCGCGATCGGCGTCGGTTTCATTGTCCATAACGAAGCGCTTGAGGCGATTGATGGCCACCGGGTCGTCGATGTCGTTTCGAATGCACACATCCTCGCAGGGATGGTGGCACACGCGGCACACGGTGTGGGGCATGACGAGCCGCTGGCGAATCAACGTCCGCGCTTCGCGGTAGCGGCCCGCCGCGATGTGATTGACGTACCCCTGCACGCACAGCCCCAGCGGACAAGCCGACTCGCAGGGCGGATGCTCCATTTTGGCCGGCGCCTGTTCCGGATACAGGTCGGGATCCGCCGGCCCCGCCAACACCCGGGCGCGCCCGCGGGCAAGTGCGTAGTCGGCGTGCGGGTGCAATTCGCATTGCATGCCCTGGCTGTCCCGCCCGCAGTAGCGGCACTTGTCGGGATCGACACGGTACTTCGTTTCGCGGCGCGGTTCTCCCAACGCCTTGCGGGCAAAAAGCGGACACGGACTGCGGGAGATCAGCACCTTGAGGCCGGTCTTGCTCAGCAACTCCCTGATCGTAAGCAAACTCGCCTTCGTGTTTAGCGGGTCGATCGTGGCCACGTGTTCGACGCCCGCGGCGCGCACAATCTTCTCGATGTCCGCCTGCGGCAGTTCGCCGCCCGGGGTGCCGGGGTGTGGTTGGTGGCCGGTCATGCCGGTGGTGCTGTTATCGAGTACGACGAGTGTCAAGTCGCGCCGGTTGTGAACCGAGTTAAGCAAGCCGGTCATGCCGGAATGAAAAAACGTGGAATCGCCGATGAAAGCGATCACCGGCTTGTCCGTGACCGCGGAGAAACCGCCCGCGCTCGAGGCCGACGATCCCATGCAGATGAAGAAGTCGCCGACATCCAACGGCGGCAGGAAGCCAAGGGTGTAGCAGCCGATATCCGACAGATACATCGGCTCGTTCTCGACGGCCAGCTTGACGGCGTAGTACGTCGCCCGGTGGGGGCACGAGGGGCAGAGGATCGGCGGGCGCCCCGGCAATGCTGTCGCGGCGTCGCGGTATTCGCGCGCCTCGTCCAACTGGAACAACTGCGAGAGGGCGTCGGCCACCGCATCCGGGCCGAGTTCGCCGAGTTTGGAAAAGTGGCCGCTTTCCTTGCCGAACACGCGGATCAGCTTACCGACCCGGTTGGAGGCCATGCGCAATTCGTCTTCGAGAAGGGTGTCGCCCTCTTCCACGACCAACGCCTGATCGACGCGCTCGACGAATTCGGCGAGCTTGCGTCGCGGCACGGGATAGGTCGTGGCCAGGTGCAGGACGTGGACGTGATCAGTCAGTCCGAGACGCGTCACCACGTCTTCCACGTAACAAGCGGAAACGCCGCTGGTGAGAATGCCGAAACGCCCGTCGCCCCAGGTGCGATTGAGCGGCGAATCGTTGAAGACCTGCTCGATTTTCTCCAAGTTCGCTTCCACGACGGGGTGACGCAGGCGCGCGACGGCCGGCACGGGCGTAAAACGCCGCTTGTCGGGCACGAAGCTCCCCTTCGTTTTTCTCTCGCCCAGCACGCCGACTGAAACCACGCCGCGGGTGTGGGAGACGCGTGTGGTGGTGCGCAGCAAAAACGGCGTCTCGAATTTTTCGGAGAGATCAAAGGCCGCCTGGATCAAGCGGAAGGCGTCTTCGGGCGTGGCCGGCTCGAGCATCGGGATTTTCCCGAGGCGGGCATAATGCCGGTTGTCCTGCTCGTTCTGGCTGCTATGGCAACCGGGATCGTCAGCGGTGATCAGGACGAAGCCGCCGCGCACGCCGATATAGGCCAAGGTCATCAGCGGATCGGCGGCGACATTGACGCCGACGTGTTTCACGGCCACGAGGGTGCGTACGCCCGTGGCCGCGGTGGCAGCGGCTACCTCCAGCGCAACCTTCTCGTTGACTGAATACTCGAAACCGACGCCCGCCTCTTGGTGCAAGAGGTTAAAAGTGTCGCCGATTTCCGAGCTGGGTGTGCCGGGATAGGTCGAAACGAAGCCGACGCCGGCCTCCAACGCTCCGCGGACGATCGCTTCGTTTCCAAGAAGCAAAGCGCGCTTATTTGCGGCGGCCAACAGTGGATGCATGGCGCATTCTCCTTCGGCTGCGCAGTGTAGGCTTAGGTCGAAAAACGGTCAACCGAAGTCAGGCGCGGCGATAGATTGCCGGTTTCGGTCCTTTTGGCGTCGCATTGACAGTATTTTGCGGCCTTCCTAATATGGCAACGCCTTCAAAAAGGGGTTTGTGTTCGAAACTGCATCTACACAGGAGAATACGCGATGACCGTACGGGGTAAAACCATTCTCGTACTGGGCGGTTGGGGTTTAGTCGGCCGCGCCGTATGTCATGAACTGCTGCAAGACAATCCCCGCAAGTTGATTATTTGCAGCCTCACGAAGGAAGAAGCCGACGAGGCGGTGCAAGATCTCAAACGGGAAAGCGCACAGATGAGAGAACTGCGCGGCATGCGCATCACGACAACCTTTGTTGCCGAGTGGGGCGACATCTTCGCGCGTATGGAATTCAAAGACCGCAACGCGCGTACGATTGCCGACAATGACGACCTCGATAAACTTATCGACGACACGTTCAACGACTTGAAGAAGATAGACCTCAACCAAGTCTACCTGTATCAACTCATCACGCGGTACAAACCGGATGTTGTCGTCGACGCGATCAACACCGCGACCATCGTCGCGTACAAGGACGTCTACGCCTCGACGCTCGATTTGCGCATGAAATTGGTCGCGCTCGAGAGTGCACACACTAAGGGCGGAAACCTGGACAAGGCGATCACCGACATCGGCCACAGCATCCGCGAGCATCTGACAAGCATCTACCTACCCCGACTGATTCGCCACGTACAGGTGCTCTACCGCGCTATGAAAAAGGTCGATTGCAGTTTCTATGTGAAGATCGGCACCACCGGTACCGGCGGCATGGGAATGAACATTCCCTACACCCACTCGGAGGAAAAGCCGAGCCAAAAGCTGCTTTCCAAGAGTTCCGTCGGCGGGGCGCACAGCCTGCTGCTGTTCCTCATGTCCAACACGCCCGACACCGCTTTCACGATGGAGATCAAACCCGCCGCGGCGATCGCCTGGAAATCGATCGGTTACGAAACGGTTCGGCGGGGCAAGCAGCCCATTCAACTGTTCGACAACCTGCCCGCCAAGCCCTTCACGCTCGGCCGCAAGCTGGCACTGGAAATCTCGACCGCCGAGGCCGAGGGCCGCATCGTCGACACGGGCAAGCCGCTCAAGGCCGTACAGATCAACACCGGCGAGAACGGCGTTTTCTCGCCCGGCGAGTTCACGGCGATCACCACGACGGGACAAATGGAATACGTCACGCCGGAAGAAATTGCCCGCAACGTGCGCGCCGAATTGCTGGGTGGCAACACCGGGTACGACATCGTCACGGCACTCAAAAATTCGATCATGGCAAGCACGTATCGCGCCGGTTTCATGCGCGATCACGCCGCGTCGCAACTGCGCCGCCTCGAACAAAAGCACGGTGAGGCCGTCGCGTTTGAGATTCTCGGTCCGCCCCGTTTGTCGAAGCTGCTTTATGAAGCGTACCTGCTGAAGCTGGTGTACGGCACGCCGAAGAAGGTCGCGGCTCAGAAGCCTGAGGCGATGGCCAAAAAGCTGGCGGCGTTGGTCAAGCGCGAGGCGGAGTTGCGTTCCCGCATCCTCTCGATCGGGATTCCGATTTTGCTGCCCAACGGCGAGGACATGCTGCGTGGGCCGAAGATCGTCAGCCCGCCCTTCCGCGGCGAGAACGAGGTGCCGGTCAACAAGAAGCGGATCAACCAGTACGCGTTTGACGGTTGGCTCGATTTGCGACCGGAAAACATGCAGACGTGGATCGACCGCTTCGCGAGGTTGCAGCACCAACTCGATACACTCTCGTGGGACGGCAGCGCGGCGGACACGTCGAGCCGTTTCAATCGCAAGTGTTACGTGGGCGCTGACGGGCGGATCGACATCGGTGAAGTCGTCGGGTGGATTTTCAACAACGAGGAGGAAGGCAGTCGGTTGAACTTCGTGCCTTTCGCCCCGCAGGTGAAGAAAGTTCGCAACCGAGTCTGAATTCCGTCACCGAAAGCCAGGCGGTGGCTCCTAGAGCGTCTTGAGGATTTGCTGCTCTAAGTCGCGCACGGCGGTTTCCAATTCCCGCCCTTTTTCCTGCACGGCCTCCTGCTGTTCGCTGGGGCCATAATGCGCGATGTAATGCTTGATTTTCGGTTCCGTGCCCGAGGGCCGGATCGACACTGTGGTTCGTCCGCCGCCCTCGATGAGTTGGTACACCACGACGTTGCTTTGCGCCAATCCCAACGGCTTTTTCTCGCCGGTAGACATGTCGAGTTCCGTGTCTTGTAGGCGGTCGGTGATCCTCACGACGGGCAGCCCGGCGATTTCCCGAGGCGGCTCCCGGCGCAAGCGATCCATCAACTGGGCCATTTGCGTTTGCCCCGCGGCCCCATGCAAAAAGACCGAAAAACCTTTGTTGAAAAAATACCCGTGCTCGTCGTACAGCTCATGGAGACGATCCAGCAGCGACTTGCCTTCGCTTTTGTAGAAGGCGGTCATCTGCGCGGCAATCACCGCGGCCGAGGCGCTGTCCTTATCGCGCACCTCGTGGTGCATCATGTAGCCGATCGATTCCTCGCACGCGAAGATCATATTCTCCGGCGCGACGCCACGCCCCTCGCGTGAGAGGATTTCAAACGCGACGTTCTTGAATCCGACCAACAGGTTGTCCACGACCTCCACGCCGAAGGATTCGGCAACCGCGCGAATCATTTTGGTCGTCACCTGCGTGGTGCAAATGTATGCCTGCTGCGACACGCTTCCGGCGGTCTGGAGCCGCGAGACCACGAAGTCGAGCATCAGCGGCTGGAATTCGTTGCCGGTGAGGTAGATGTATTCGCCGCCGCCCGCCGGTACGAAAACGCCGAGGCGGTCGCCGTCCGGGTCGCTGGCGAGTACGACGTCGGCGTCGATTTGCTTGGCGAGGGCCACCGCGACGGCCATGGCGTCGGGGTCTTCCGGATTGGGGTAGTTGCGCGGGACGGTGGGGAAATTGCCGTCCATCGGAATCTGGTTTTCGGGGACGTGTACGTCGTGGAAACCGAAACGTTCCAGCAACGGCGTGACGATCGTCGAACCCGTGCCGTGCAAAGGCGAGTAGACGATTTTTGCGGCTCGTTCGTCACAGAAATTCAGGTCGCGTTCCATCATGGCAAAGTAAGCTTCGTCCACCTCGCTGCCGAGCATCGCGACAAGGCCTTTCTCTTTTGCCGTGTCGAAGTCGAGCCGCGCGATGTCGGTCACCGCTTTGACTTCTTCCAGGATGGCCACGTCATGCGGCGCCACGATCTGCCCGCCGTCTTGCCAGTACGCCTTGAAGCCGTTGTCGGTGGGCGGATTGTGGCTGGCGGTGATGACGACGCCGGCGGTTGTCGGCAGATGCCGAACGGCGAAGGAGAGCAAGGGTGTCGAGCGCGGGCTGTCGAAGAGCAAGACGCGGATACCGTTGCCGGCCAGCACTTCGGCGGTGAGATGGGCGAATTCTTCCGACGAATTGCGCACGTCGTAGGCTATGGCCACGCCGCGCTCGGCCAGCGCGCCGCCGTTGTCTTGCCTGATGATGTAGGAGGCGAGCCCTTGGGCCGATTCGCCGACCGTGCGGGCGTTCATACGATTGCTGCCGGTGCCCACGGTACCGCGGCGTCCGCCGGTGCCGAAGGGGATGATTTGGTAAAAGGCGTCGATCAACGCCGTGGGACGAATCAGCGCGATAACGTCGCGTTGAAAATCGGCAAAGCGCGGGTCGGTCAGCCACATCTTGGCGTTCTGGTAGGTCTCGTCGGTGATTTCGCCGCTATCGCGGTAGAAATTGAGCAACGCGAGATACCGTTCGAGGTGATCAGCCATGTTCCACTCCCAGTTCCTGCAGTACCCGGTCGGTGTCCGAGAAGTCATCAAATACGATATCGGCGCCTAGCTCGGTCAACTCCGTCGAGGAGAAATTCATCGTCCCCACTCCGACGGCGGTGCAGCCGTTGGCGCGCGCCGTTTCGATATCGCGGTCCGTGTCGCCGATAATATAAACATGCGGGCCCGGCTCGACTACCGTGCCCAGATGAGCGCCGGCACGATCCAGCGCTATGGGCACGAGTGCGGGACGATCCTCGCTGTCGTTGCCGAACGCCCCGTAGGGGAAATATTTCCATAAGTCGAAACGTGACAGTTTCGCCTTAGCGCCACCGAGTACGTTGCCCGTGAGCAGGCCGATCGAGATATCCGCGCGCCCGGTCATGGCTTGAATCAACTCGGCGACGCCGGGAAAAAGCGTTGGGTTGGGCGAGCGCGGCATTTCCTCGGCGATATAAGTTTCATACATTTCGATCAGCGCTTTGATCTCGCCGTTGTGGTCGCCGTCTACGCCGTGCTTCACCAGCGCCTCGCGGAAAATCGCCGGGTCCACTTTTCCTTGGAAGTGAAAGTCGCGAAAGGCGTCGGCGATGCCGTAACGCTCGTGAAAGACACGGGTCATGGCGCACATGCCCGCGCCGCCGGAAAGCATAATCGTACCGTCGATGTCGAACAGGTAGATATTCACTTGATGTCCTTTAGCGGCGCCAGTATCTCGGCACCAGCAGGACCAGCACGGTGTAGATCTCGAGCCGGCCGATAATCATGCAAAGGATAAGCACCCATTTGCCCAAGAGCGGAATGGCTGCGTAATTTTGATGCGCCCCGACGCCGGCCAGGCCGGGTCCGACGTTTCCGATCGTCGCCGCCACGCTGCTGATGGCCGTTAGAAAATCGAGCCCCAGCGCGCCCATGATCAACGAACACAGGAGGAAAAGCGAAAGATACAGAATGATGAAGTTGCTGATCGAGCGCATCACCGGGTCCGGCACCGTCATGCGTCCGAGGCGCAACGGAATCACCGCCCGTGGGTGAATCAGCCGGTAGAGTTCGTGATAGGCGTACTTGAGCAGCAGTTGCACGCGCATGATTTTCACCGAGCCGCCGGTCGAGCCGCTCATGCCGCCCACGAACATCAACCCCAACATGAGGATACGCAGGAAATCCGGCCAGGTATCGAAATCGGCGGTCGTAAAACCGGTGGTGGTGATGATCGCCGGCACTTGAAAGAACGCGCGACGGAACGATTCGAACATCGTCGGATAGGTTCTGGTCACATACAGCGCGACGGTCAACAGGGCCATCATCCCGGCCATCAACAGGATGTAGAAACGAAACTCCGGATCGCGCCACGGCGCCTTCCAGCGTCCGCGGAGAACCTGAAAATGCAGCGCGAAATTGATGCCGGCCAAAATCATGAACACGCCGATGACGAAATCGAAATAGGCGCTGTTATATCCTTCGACGCTCATATTGTTGGTGGAAAAGCCGCCGGTGGCCAAGGTCGCAAAGGCGTGGCAGATCGCATCGAAGAGGCTCATACCGCCGATTTTGAGCAGCACGACTTCCAACACGGTAATCAAAAGGTAGACGCCCCAGAGAAGCTTGGCCGTTTCAGCCACGCGCGGCGTGAGCTTGTCCGCCGTCGGCCCCGGCACCTCGGCCTTGAAAAGCTGCATGCCGCCAACACCCAACAGGGGCAGGATCGCCACGCCCAGCAAAATGATACCCATGCCGCCGAGCCATTGGGTAAGCGCCCGCCAAAACAGGATGCCGTGGGTTTGGCCTTCGATGTCGGTCAGCACCGTCGCGCCGGTCGTGGTTAAGCCGCTGGCGGCCTCGAAAAAGCAGTCGGTATACATGTGAACGAAACTGGGCGATGCGCCGCCGGCATCAAACACATGCTGAAAATAGTACGGCAAACCGCCGAAGGCCGCGGCCAGCAACCACGCCATCGTCACGATGAAGAAGCCGTCCCGGTTGGAGATTTCCGCATACTGCTTACGAAACAGCAGATAAGTCAGCGCCCCGAACCCGACGGTCGCGGCCGCGGAAATTCCGAACGCGGGCCAATCGCCTTCGCCGTAGATCAACGCCACGATCAGTGGCGCCAGCATCGATAGACCGAGAAATACGATCATCGCGCCGAGTACTTTGAAGACGAATCTGAAATGCACGTCGCGCTCCCGCTTGCGTTAGAAAAAGGAGAGGTTGACCGAGAACAGGTTTTCCAGGGCCTTGATATTGCCCGTATCAGTTAACGCCAAGACGAGATCGCCGACTTGGATCACGCTCTCGCCGCCGGGGATAATCACGTCGTTGTCGCGAATGATCGCGATGATCAGCACGCCCTTCGGGAACTTGATTTCCTTCAGAGCCTTGCCGACGACCAGCGAAGTTTCCAGCGCTTCGAATTCCAGCACCTCGGTACGTTGGTTGCCCAATACCACTTCGCTGCGGACCTTGCCCTTGCGCATGTACGCCATGATGCGGTTAACCGCCGCGAGGCGCTTGGAAACGATGATATCCACACCAATCGAAGAAATGATCTGGTTGTACGTGGCGCGTTCCAGAACGGTGGCGACTTTCTTCACGCCGAACCGCTTGGCCAGTAGCGCGGAGAGAATATTATCCTCGTCGTCCTCACTGGCCGACACGAAGGCGTCCAGGCTGGCCGCATCCTCTTCCTCGAGCAGTTCCTGATCGACGAAGGGGCTGTGCAATATGACCGCCTGCGGGAAACGCTCAGCCAATTGAACGCATTTTTCGTAATCCTTCTCGACGATGCGTAAGCTCATTCCGTCGGCAAGGATCATTTCGGCCAGCAAGCGGGCGACATTAGTGGCGCCGAAAAGCATGATGCGGCGCACCGGTTTGGTCGTCAGGCCGAGGCCGGCCATGACATGGTCGATATTCTCGGGGGTGCTTATCACCCACACGGTATCCCCCGCCTCCATGGTGTCCGCACCGCCGGGGATCACGATTTTTTCGCCGCGCTGAATGGCGGCAATGAGTACTTTTTTCTCCGGACGAAACTCGGAAAGGTATTGTAGTTGCTGGCCGATGACCGGACTGTCGGGCGGGATCGGCACGCCGATAAGCTTCACCCTTCCCCCGCCCAAATCGATCACTTCCTTCGCGCAGGGAATGTTCAGCACCTTCTGGATCGCCTCAGCCGCCTCCCGTTCCGGATTGATGTGCAGGTCCACGCCCAAATGCGGGCTGGCGAGAATATCGGTTCCCTCCACGTATTCCGGGTTGCGGATTCGCGCGATTTTGAGCGGGGTCGTTGTCTGCGAAGCGGCGATCAGGCAGGCCACCATATTGACTTCATCGGACGTCGTGACGGCGATGAGCAGGTCGGCGTTTTCGATGCCCGCCATGCGCAGTACGCGCGGGCTGCTGCCGTGCCCGGTGATGGCTTGGACATCGAGGTTGTCCTTGGCGAAGGCGACGCGATTCGGGTCGTGGTCCACCAACACCACGTCTTTGTTTTCCGCGGCGAGCCGGGACGCGATGTGCATCCCCACTTCACCGGCGCCGACGATGATGATTTTCATGACCTACCTCTACCCCAGGCTTCGTTCCAACCTCGCCAAAATGGGGTTGATTATCTTCAAATGGCGACGCTCGGCAAACACCGTGACTTCCACGCGCGCCAGGCGTTCTTTGTCTCCGCCGAAGCGCTCGGCGATCGCGTTGCCGAGGATTTCCGCAGCCTCGGCCGCGTCGAGTTCGGACAATGCCACGCCCGGCAATTCGAGCGCGAAATCGGTCACGTTGAGTTTGGCCAAGGCTTCGCAGATCTTTTTACAGATCGTGCGGTAGGCTTGGATGGTGTAATTCTCGCGGCGTCCGAGGCCCGCTACCATGATTTTGTCGCACGGCATGCGGCGCAGTGCGGGCATGAGCAGAGGTTCGCCGAAGGTGCCGTCCACGAAATGCTGCATGATGAGTCTGGAGATGCGGCCGCTTAGATGCCAGTCCGACAACCCGGTGGCGCCCTTCAACGGTCGTTCGTCCTTGAAAAAGGATAGAACGAGGGTGTCGGTTGGAACCTGGTCGGATCGTTGGCTGGTGCCCCGAAGTTTCATATCCTTTGCTTACATTTCCTCTTTTTTGTGATCCCGGGCGATTTTGTCGATGATGCCGTTGACGAAGGCGCCGGAGTCTTCCGACCCGAAGCGCTTGCCTATTTCCACCGCCTCGTTAATGGTCACGTTCTTCGGGATCTCGGGACAGAACAGGACTTCGAAGGTGGCCAGACGCAGCACGTTGCGGTCAACGCCGTTCATGCGTTCCAAGCTCCAATTCTCCGAATACTGCGCCAGCAATTTGTCGATTTCCTCTCTGTGATTTAAGACGCCGACTACGAGTCGGTCGCAAAATTCTCGGACCTCCGGCGCGACTTGAATATCGCGCCAAAAAAGTTCGAGGATTTTCTCCAACTCCGTGCCAACCAAGTCATGCGCGTACAGTATCTGGAGCGTGAATTCACGCGCCTTGTGTCGGTTTCCCATAACGCCCTTATACTTGCCTGTAGAGGTCGATCATCTCGAGCGCGGCCATGGCCGCTTCAGCGCCCTTGTTGCCGGCTTTGCTACCGGCGCGTTCGATGGCCTGCTCGATGGTGTCGGTTGTTAACACTCCAAAGCTGACGGGTACTTTGCCTTCGAGCGCGACATGAGCCACGCCCTTGCTGACCTCGGCGGCAATGTAGTCAAAGTGCGGCGTTCCTCCGCGAATGACGCAACCCAGGGCGATGACGGCGTCGTAGTCACCGCCGGCCACGCGACTGACGATCGCCGGCAGCTCGAAGGCGCCGGGCGCCCAGACAACGGTAATCTTGTCGCGGTCGCCGTCGTGACGGACGATGATGTCGATGGCGCCGTCCAACAATTTGCTGGTGATAAAGCTGTTCCACCGGGAAACGACCAGGGCAAACGTACAGCCTTTGGCACTAAGTTTTCCTTCAATGACCTTCATTCGAATCTTCCTCACAGCAGTTATCGACCTCATGGAGCTCGTGTCCGAGCTTCTCCTTTTTGGTCCTCATATACGTGATATTTTCCTTAGTATACCCTACTTCGATCGGAACGCGATCCGCGATATTCAAACCGTAGCCGGACAATCCGATGACTTTGCGGGGATTGTTGGTCAAGAGGCGAATATTCTTGATGCCGAGTGAGACGAGGATCTGCGCCCCGACGCCGTAGTCACGTAAATCGGCTTTGAATCCGAGGTCTTCGTTGGCCTGAACGGTGTCGCGCCCCTGCTCCTGCAGCGCGTAGGCTTTGATTTTGTTGCCCAGTCCGATCCCGCGGCCTTCCTGATTCATATACAGGATGACGCCGCGTCCTTCGTCGTTGACCATTTCCATCGCGCGGTGCAATTGGCTGCCGCAGTCGCAGCGCAGCGAGCCGAAGACGTCGCCGGTGAGGCAACTGGAATGCACGCGGGCGAGAATCGGCTCCTCGGTTTGGACATCGCCCTTGACTAAGGCGACGTGCTCCAATTCGCCGGCTTCCACATCGGAGACGAACACCATCGCCCTGAATTCACCGCCGTATAGAGTCGGTATGTGCGCTTCGGCGATACAGCGCACGTGCACCTCCGTTTTCATGCGCCATTCGATGATGTCGACGATCGAGCAGATCAGCATGTTGTGTTCGGCGGCGAACTCCTTCAGGTCCGGCAGGCGGGCCATGGTGCCGTCGTCTTTCATCACCTCGCAAATAACCGCCATGGGCTTGAGGCCGGCCAGGCGGCATAAGTCGACGCTGCCCTCGGTTTGACCCGTCCGTCGCAGGACGCCGCCGCGCACGGCCCGCAACGGAAAAATGTGGCCGGGTCGCGCCAAGTCGGCGGAAGTGGCGTTCTCGTTGACCGCAACCTGCACGGTGGTGGCGCGGTCATGAGCCGAGATACCGGTGGTAACGCCCTGCCGGGCTTCGATGCTGACAGTGAACGCGGTGCCGAACCGGCTGGTGTTGTCGGCCACCATCGGCTGTAGATCGAGTACGTCGGCGCGCTCCTCGGTCATGGCCAGGCAAACGAGGCCGCGGCCGAATTTGCTCATGAAGTTGATAGCGTCGGGCGTGATGTGCTCGGCCGCTACGCACAAGTCGCCTTCGTTTTCACGATCCTCGTCATCGACCAGAATGATCATCCGGCCGTTGCGCATTTCTTCGATTACTTCCGGTATTGTCGCCAGTGCCATATTGTCCGCCTATTTCAGGAACCCATGTTCCGCAAGAAAACCCTTGGTGACGCGGCTCTTTTCGGAGTCCTCGCCGAAGCGCGCGCTCCAGAACCGCTCGATATACTTACCGATGATATCGGCTTCCACATTGACCTTGTCGCCGCGCCGCCGCTCGTGCAGCGTCGTGGCGTTCCAGGTGTGCGGAATGATGCCCAATTCCATTCCCGTATCGTCAACGGCGTTGATCGTCAGGCTGATGCCGTCCACGGCAATCGATCCTTTCGACACGCAGTAGCGGAGGATATCCGCCGGAGCCGCAATCGCCACGACGACGAATCCGCCCTTCTCTGCGATCGACCGGATATCTCCCACGCCGTCCACGTGACCCGCTACCACGTGACCGCCCAAGCGGTCGCCGACGCGCAGCGCCCGCTCCAGATTCAGCCGGTCACCCGCACGCCGCGCCCCGGCCGTGGTCCTGGCCGCGGTTTCGGGGCTGACTTCGACTTCGAATGCCGGCCCGTCCACGGCGACGACCGTTTGGCAATAGCCGTCCAGCGCGATCGATTCGCCAAGCTGGATGTCGTCGAAAGCAGGCTGGGCACGCACGCGAAACACAAGGTTTTCGCCGCGCCGCGCCACGGAAGTAAGCGTTCCGATGCTTGTGATCAGTCCAGTAAACATCCGCCTACTTCCTCAAAAAGGCCTTCGATCAGCCAGTCCGATCCGAGTTGCCGCACCCGCATATCGCGCAGCACGACGGCTTCGTTCATCGTTTCGGCCAACACGCCCGCCATCCACGACGCCCCGCCCTCGCCGCCGACAAGTTTCGGGGCGAGAACGAGCTCCAATTTATCGGCCAACCCGGCGCGCACAAACGAAGCGTGCACCCGGCCGCCGCCTTCGACAAGCAGGCCGGCCACTTCGCGCCGGTGCAACCAGACGAGCAATGCGGCCAGGTCGACCCGGCCGGTCTCGTCCGCGGGGAATCTTTTCACCAAAACGCTCTCTTTGGCAAGGCGCTTTCGCTTTTCGCTGTCCGAGCGGTCGGTGGTGGCAATCACGGTTTGCGCCGGCAGCGTCCCACTGACGATTACGGAGTCTTCCGGCGTTCGCAGGGTGGAATCCACAACCACGCGCAGGGGTTGCCGCACATCTTGCTCCACACCGGGCCGGCACGTGAGCCGGGGGTCGTCAGCGATGACGGTGTCGACTCCGACCAGAACGGCGTCGTTGACGTGCCGCAGATGGTGGGCGTAACGCAACGCCGCAGGGCCGCTCACCCACTTGCTGTGGCCGGTCACTGTGGCGATTTTGCCGTCCAGGGTGGTCGCAGCCTTCAGCGTAACGAAGGGCCGCTGGGAGCAGATATACCGGCAGTAGACCTGATTAAGGCGGATGGCTTCGTCGGCCAAGACGCCGACTTCGACCTCGAGACCCGCTTCTTTCAGAATCGTCAGGCCGTGGCCGTTGACTTGCGGATTGGGGTCTTGGTGAGCAACGACAACCTTGGCCACGCCCGCTTCCATGATGGCATCGGTGCAAGGCGGCGTGCGGCCGTAGTGGCAGCACGGTTCGAGGTTGACGTACATCGTCGCGCCGGCGGGATCGTTGCCGCGGCGCCGGGCGTCGGCCAGGGCTTCGCGTTCGGCGTGGCGTTTGCCGACGGCGGTATGGAACCCTTCGCCGATGATATGGCCGTCTTTGACTAAAACAGCCCCGACCATGGGGTTGGGGCTGGTCCATCCTCGGCCGCGAGCCGCCAGCCGCAAGACGCGGCGCATCCGATCGGCGTCCCTTGAGGGTCGCGCGACGTTATTTTCTGTCATCCAGGATCTCTTTTAGTTCCAACATGAAGTCGTCTACGTCTTTAAACGACTTATAAACTGACGCAAAACGTACATAAGCGACCGGGTGCAAGTCGCGGAGACGTTGCACGACGAACTCGCCGATGAGGCTGCTGGGCACTTCGTCGGAGCCGATTTCCTGCACGTAGCGTTCGACTTCGCCGACGAGGTTCTCCATCTGCTCGACGGAGATGGGAAGCTTTTCGCAAGCGCGGCGGATGCCCGCATACACTTTTTCGCGTTCGAAGCTTTCGCGGCTATCGTCCTTTTTGATCACCAGGGGCATCGTCATCACAACGCGTTCGTGGGTCGTGAATCGGTACCCGCAACTGAGGCACAAGCGCCGCCGGCGGATCAGGTTTTGCTCCGGCCGGAACCTGGAGTCCATCACTTTGCTCTGGTCGTGCCCGCATTTTCTGCAACGCATCGCCTAGCTCCTTGCCTGCTTGGTTATTGCCTCGACGCGCTGAACCGGGGGTTCAGCTCTCGATTTCCTCGATTTTTTTGACCCGCCGTGCGTGGCGACCGCCTTCGAAATCATGCCGTAAGAAGGTATCGACAATCTCCAGAGCCAGCGCGTCGCCCAGGACGCGCCCGCCGAGGCACAACACGTTGGCGTCGTTGTGCTGGCGCGCCATGCGGGCCATGAAGCAATTCGTACACAGAGCCGCGCGGATGCCCTTGACCTTGTTTGCCGCAATCCCGATACCTATGCCGGTTCCGCAAACAACGATGCCCAAATCGGCTTCGTCCCGGGCGACCATTTCCGCCACAAGGCGGCCGAAGTCGGGGTAATCCGTGCTTTCGTCGGTGTGCGTGCCGACATCGGTTACGTCGTGGCCCAGGTCGGCCAGGTGATCGCGTACGATGTTTTTCAACGCCAAGCCGCCATGGTCGCTGCCGACGATAAGTCGCATGACGCACTCCCTTGTTCTTGCGTGATTATTTGGCGGGCGGATCGTAACACGACACCCCGTGCAGCGCAATATCTAGCGTCCCTTCACGTCCTCACCCCACAATATCTTGTGGAGTTGCAGTTGCAGGCGGAATCCGGCACCTGCTTCCAGCATCCACTCGGCGACTTCGGCGGGATCGACGCGACCCGCGACCGGCGACAACAACAGGGCACACCGTTCGCCAAGGCGGTGGCGCGTCACGAAATCTAGTGCAAAATCGAAGTCTTGCCGATCGGCTACGGGGAACTTGAGTTCGTCCTGAGACCGTACGTGGTCGAGGTTTCGCATGAGAAAAGGTTCTCCCGCCTCGGCCGAAGGCGGTTTGACATCCACAATGCGGATCGCGACGGGATCGAGGTCGCCGAGGAATTGCGTGCCGTTGGTCTCGACCAGGATGGTCAGGCCGCGCTCATCCAGTGCGGAAATCAGGAGATTCACGCCGCGTTGCAGGAGGGGTTCGCCGCCGGTAACGACGGCCAATTCGGCCCCGGAGGCCGCAGCCTCATCAGCCAGTTCGCTGATGCGCCGCGGTTCGCCCTCCGCCCACGCATAGGAAGTATCGCACCAGGCGCATCGCAGGTTGCAGCCGCCGAGACGGATGAACCACGCGGGCCGGCCCTGGCGCGTACTTTCGCCGCTGAGGCTCAGGAAAGTTTCGCAGACCCGCAGCGTGTTAGAAATGGAGGATGCTGAAGATCGGCCGGTCGCCGGTTTTTTCGCGTCCATGTAAGAAATCCAGTTCGATGACGAAAGCCAACTCGACGACTTGACCGCCGAGCCGTTCGACGAGTTCCGTAGCGGCCTCAATCGTACCGCCCGTGGCAAGCAGGTCATCGATAATCAGCACGCGTTCTCCCGGCTTCACGGCGTCCTTGTGCAGTTCGAGCGTGGCGGTGCCGTACTCCAACTCGTAGCTGGCGCTGATGGTGTCGGCGGGTAACTTGCCGGGCTTGCGCATGAGTTGCACGCCGCAATGGAGTTCGAAACCCAGTGCGCCGCCGAAGACGAAACCGCGTGATTCGATACCGACGATTTTGTCGATCTTCTGGTCCTTGTAGCGGTCGATGAAGATGTCCATCACGGCGCGAAAGCCGGCGGCGTCGGAGGTCAGGGTTGTGATGTCTTTAAAGATGATCCCCGGTTTGGGAAAATCGGGCACATCACGGATCAACGCGGCAATTTCTTTTAGTTCCATCCCACTCTCCTATTCCTTCGCTGCGACCACGAGTGTCAGCGCCGCGGCAGATACATCAGGGGGTCGACCGCCTTGGCGCCGATGCGTATTTGGAAGTGCAGCGCCGATTCGGTGGCGCGACCGCTTTGGCCGACCTCGGCGATTTTCTGCCCCTGGGTAATCTGCTGCCCCTTTTTGACGAAGTTCCGCTGGTTATAACTGTAAATCGTGAAGAAATTGTTGTCGTGACGCAGCACGACCATGTTGCCGTAGCCTTTGAATTCCGACGACGACAGAATCACCTTGCCGTCCGCCGCCGCCACCACCGGCGTGCCGCGCGCCGCGCCGATTTCGATGCCGTGCGTCGGCGCTCCGTCGATCACCGTTCCGAAATGAGTTTTCACCGCGCCACCCTGCACAGGCCAGACAAAGCGGGGTTGGCTGTTGGTTACCACGGCGCTGGAGCGGCCGGGTTTTTTCGCTGAGGGATTCGGCGTCGGTTGCGGGCGGATCGTTATTCGAGGTTGCGGCGTGGGCGCTACGCGCGCCTTGGGTTCCGTCTTTTTCGTGTAGTTCGCCACGCGTTGATCGGGGAAGCGCGGGATTTTGATGCCCTGCCCGATCTGCAAACTGTACGGATCGACGCCGGGGTTCGCGCGCTGGATCTCCTGCACGGACACGCCGTAATCCTTGCTCAGTTTGTACAAAGTATCGCCGGGCTGCACCTTGTGGTAGTAGGCGCACCCGGTCAGCGTGAAGCACACCAGTAACAAGACCGCCAGAACAATCAATCTACGCACGCAAACCTCCCAATCGGGAAAGAGCACGGGCAACGGCCGTTGCCGGATCATCGACCTTCTCGACGCCGGGGATGTCCCACGTTCCCAGGCCGATCACCGGCTTGCCCAATTTGAGCCCGACGGCGATTTCCGACAGCGTGCCGTACGAACCCGCCACGGCGATCAGGGCGTCGGCGCTGTGGGCAAGAATCACGTTTCGCGCGTGTCCCATGTCGGTAACGACCTCCACATCGAGATACGAGTTCCCGCTGCCGCGCCGGTCGGTGGGCAGAATACCGACCACGAGACCGCCCGCTTCTTGCGCGCCCCGCGCGGCCTCTTCCATCACGCCGCCCATGCCGCCGCACAAGAGCACGGCGCCGGCTTCGGTGATAGCGCGACCGACTTCATAAGCCAGCCGCCGGGTCGCGGCATCGGCGTCGGCGACACCGATCACGGCGATTTGAACTTTGTCTTTATCCGCCATGGTTTCCGAACACGAATTTAATCAGCACGAATCCTAATACCAGCAGTACCATAAACGCGATGGTGAGCAAATTGAAGTACTTTTCGATAAAGGTTTTGATGCGCTCGCCAAAGAAGTAAATCAGCGTCGCCACGAGAAAGAACCGGGCGCTGCGGGAGATGGCCGAAACCAGCGCGAAGGTTCCCAACCCCATCGCTTTCATGTTGGTCAGTTGGTCGCTCATGGCTTGCACGCGGAGTTCGACGGCCGCCAATTGGGCGGGCGTCTCAGCGGCGGCCCGCAACACGTCGCTCACGTTGGCCACGATGGCGGCGCTTTGAATTTTTCCCACGGCGATCGCGTCAAAGGCGCCGGTGACAATCGTGAAGACTTTATAGGGAATCGGCGTGAAGCCGGCGGTGCCCAGAAACAGCACGCCGTATTGGCTGTACTTGTCGGCCAGCGACAGAACGATTTCCCACCCGTGATAGAAGTTGATGATCTTTACGCCGACGGTGGCCAAGAAGAAGTAGCCGATGTAATACCCGGCGACGCCGCCGATGATCGAACCGACCGAACACCATGCGGCGTAACGGAAACTGCGGTGCACGAGGCCCAGGCACATGACGATCAGCAGCGCGTCCGGCGGGATGGGGAAGAAGCTTGACTCGGCCAACGCGAGAAAGAACAGGGCGGGCACGGCATAGGGGGTTTCGGCCCAATGCAGAACCCAGTCGTACAAGCGCTTCATGAGGCCGCGCTTGGCGGGCGTCGACGGGGTCGCGGTGGTTTCGTTCATTTGTTGTTCCATCCGTAGTGACCGACCAGCGGGACGAAGCGGCACGGCCCGTAGTCCTCCTTCACGGTGCGATTACGTTCGCGAGTGAAACGCAGCAGCGTCTGGGCGTTCGGCGTCGAGCCCACCGGCACGACGAGGCGCCCGCCGTAGGGAAGTTGTTCGAGGTAGTGATCCACGTCCACCGGCGCACCGGCGGTCACGATGATCGCGTCGAACGGCACTTCTTCGCGCCAGCCGTGGGAGCCGTCGGCGATACGCACTAGAATGTTGTCCAGACGCATCTCGGCGAAAAGACGTTCGGCTTGACGGCCCAGTTCGCGGACTCGCTCGATGGTGAACACGCGGTCGGCCAGATGCGCGAGAATCGCCGCCTGGTAGCCGGAACCGGTGCCGACCTCCAAAACTTTTTCCTTCCCCTTCAGTTCCAAGGCTTCGGTCATCAAGGCGACAATCAGGGGCTGGCTGATTGTTTGCCCTTGACCGATGGGCACGGCGCGATCGGCGTACGCTTCGGCCCACACGTGTTGCGGCATGAAGCGCTCGCGAGGCAGACGGGCCATGACGTCAAGCACGCGAGGGTCCTTGATACCTCGCGCCTTGAGTTGTTTTTCCACCATCATGTCTCGGGCGGTTTCCAATTGCTCCGGCGTGGGCGTATGTCTCACCATGATTGATCCATCATCTTTTCGAGATACGAATGATCGGTCAGATCCGCGGAAATCGGCGTCAAGGACGCGAATCCTTGGCGGACGGCAACCATGTCGCTGCCGTCAATCTGCTCAAATCCGAGTTCCTGACCGCCGATCCAATAATACTCGCGGCCGCGCGGGTCCATACGTTCGTCGATTTCGTCGCCGTACAGTCGCCGCCCCTGCCGCGTCAACTTGATGCCTTTGATTTGTTCGGGCGACGCACTGGGCACGTTCAAATTCAGCAGCACGGTAGGCGGCAACCCGTTGGCCAAAACCCGGCGCGCGACACGCGTGGCCATCGCTACGGCTCCGGAATAATCGATCTGGGTTCTCGCGTCGACGCTCACCGCGAACGCCGGCACGCCAAGCAGCGTCGCTTCCAACGCGGCCATCACGGTCCCGCTGTAAGTAATGTCCTGCCCGAGATTCCCGCCGGCATTGATGCCGGCGACGACCAGGAGCGGGCGTTCGTCGCGCAAAAAACCGTTCAGCGCCACGTGTACGCAATCGGCGGGGGTGCCGTCGCACGCGAACCAGCCGGGCCTGACCTGCTGAATGCGCAACGGGTGATCCAGTGTGAGGCTATGGGCGCTGGCGCTGCGGTTACCGTCGGGAGCCGAAACGACGACGTCCCCGAGTTCCGCCAAAGCTTCGGCCAAGGCGTGGATTCCGGGTGCATCGATTCCGTCGTCGTTCGTGACAAGTATGCGCAACTGGTTTCTCCGTCTGCGTCCCGAAAATCGCCTCATAACAGGCTTCGTTAGGCGATTCGCCGGTATTTTCGGTGCGGCGCATGGTACTAAATCCGACCTGCAGCGACAAGGGAAAAACTGAATATGGAGTAATTCGACGAGGCGTGACCCACATGTTGTGGCGATTCGCCTTCGGCACCGTCCTTAAGCGATTGTTGAAACCTGGTATCTATTGTTATCTATATCTATCTATCTTAATTTTTCGATTGACATCTATATAGATATATTGATACTAATTCCCTACCTAGTCTACCGGCTTGGTGGGCATTAGAAGCCGCCGCCGATCGAATCGATGCGAAACAACGTTCGGGAACTAGCCCGAGCGCACGATAACCAGGGGTCGCGGCCTGTCCGCACGTCCCCAGGGGGATACGCGATGAAGTCACTTGTTCGCTTTAGCATCGCGCTTGCTTTGACGCTGGTTTTGGTGCCGGCGGCGTTCGCCACAAATGGAATGGAGGCCACTGCGAGCGGCGCGCGGGCCGCAGGCATGGGCGGCGTCGATATCGCGATTGCGACCGACGCCACGGCGATGAACACGAACCCGGCCGGTTTGACCCAATTACTCGGCCACCGCATCGATTTCGGGACAGCCCTCTTGATTCCCATCGTGCACTTCAAGAACGACCTGAATGACAAGGACGGCGTAGTCAACATCTTTCCGATGCCGATGATTGCGTACGGCTACCGTTTTCAGAACGTGCCGATTGCCTTGGGCCTGGGTGTATTCACGCAAGGCGGCATGGGCGCGGAGTTCAAACTCGATCACGCGATCGCGGGCCAGGATGCGGATTATTTTTCCACCCTTGGCTACATGAAACTGGCGCCGACGATCGCCTACCAGCCGCACGAGATGGTTTCGCTGGGCGGCGCGTTCAATCTCGGGTGGGCCCAAATGGGGATGAAAATGCCCTTTGCGGTGCATCCTTCGATCATGACCGGCCGGGCGATGCGTGGCGGTTCGGAGGTTTCGTTCGGTTCCTTATTCGAGAACATGCTCGGGTACGACGAACTGACCGCGATGGCTGAGTTGGAAAACGCCAACGCGTTTGGTTTCGGCGGGAAGCTCGGCATTCTGATCACGCCGCACGAGGTCGTGTCCCTCGGATTAGCCTACACGTTCCAGACCACGCTGACTTTCCACGGCGACGCGAAAATGGACATGCAAGGTCAGTTCGACGACGCATTGCCCAAGATGGTCGACGCGTTCCAACTCATGCCGTCGGTCGACACGCCGCAGCAAGCTGAGCAAGCCGTCATGGAGTTTTTCCAGGAAAACGGTGTGGATCCCGAGCGCGGTTACGCAGCCAACTACGACGCGGAAGTCGAATTCGCTTGGCCGCGGAAGCTGGCGTTCGGCGTCGCAGTGCGGCCGCTCGAACAACTGCTGATGGGTGTCGACGTAACCTGGATTAACTGGTCGGCGACGATGGAAAAATTCAAGATGACGCTGTCCAACGGCGACAACGATAACATCAACAAGATGATCGGCGGCGACAAGGTCGTCGCGGAGATTCCGTTGAAATGGGAAGACCAACTCGTCTTCGCATTTGGCACGCAATACGAGTTTCTGCCCGGGGCGTTCGCCCGCGTCGGTTACAACTACGGCAAGAATCCCGTGCCGGACGACACGGTTTTCGCCGTTTTCCCGGCAATCGTCGAGCACCACATCACGCTGGGCGGCGGGTATAACGTCAAGGATTTCTTCGAAGTCAATGCGGCGTATGAGTACGCCGTTTCCAACACGCAGACGGCGTCGAGCGATCACCAGATCGCCGCCGAGTACGACAATAGCGAGTCGACGCTCGGCGAGCACTTGGCGCACGTCATGTTTTCCTTCGCCTTTTAAATGAAAAAACAACAAGGAGATACGAAATGAAAATCGAGAGACTACTTATGATCGCGATGGTCATGGCTATGATCCTGGCATTCGGCCTGGTCGCAGCGTGCGGCGACGACGACGACGACGACGATGACGACAACGATGCCGGCGACGACGACAGCGGCGACGACGACACCACCGGCGGCGACCCCATCGAAGAGCTGATGAGCACGGCATACGATTCCTGTCTGGAATTCTGGAACGCGTGCGAAGTCGAGAACGCCGAGGAAATCTGCCAGGCTTGGGTTGACGCCTACGGCCCCGCCCTGGAAGCCTACGCCGACACGATCGACATCGACTGCATGATGCAAGTCATGGGCGGCTTCTTCGAGTGCGTTGGCGAAGATTGTGATCCGGCCGGTGCCTGGACCGATTGCAACGTGCAAGTGGAAGAGCAAATCATCGAGTGTTTCGAATAGAAAACACGACGCGACGTAAAAAAGGCCGGGCGTAATGCTCGGCCTTTTCTTTTTGTGAACGCCAAAAAAAGAACGCCCGGTCCGAAAACCGGGCGGTCATTTCGCTTAATCGGGGCGACTGGATTTGAACCAGCGACCCCCTGAACCCCATTCAGGTGCGCTACCAGACTGCGCTACGCCCCGCGAAGCAAGAGCAATGGTATAAACAAATCACAAATAGGATTCAACCGATTTTTTGATCTCGAGGATATCTCTTTTAATTTTTTTGAGAATCTCGACGTACTCTTCTCGGTTGAAACTCATGGTGAGCTGCTGGTGTCCTTTGTCGGCCCGTTTACGGCTGCGCTCCATCAACACCTTTTTGGCGCCGGCGATCGTAAACTTTTCCTCGTACAGCAAGCGCTTGATCTCGAGGATGAGTTCGACTTCCTTACGGCGATACAGGCGTTGGTTGGTGCGCGTCTTGGACGGCCGAACGATGTTGAATTCCGTTTCCCAATACCGGAGTACATAGGGCTTCACACCGGTGATTTCGCTGACTTCACCAATCTTAAAGTACAGCTTTTTTGGGATCTCGCGGGATTCATCAACCGCCATCGTCCCACCATCCTTATTAAAGCGCGAAACACCAGGCCGTTACTATACGTCCTTGAGCGCGTTCCGCAGCACCTGGCTCGGTTTAAACGTCAAAACCCGCCGGGCGGAAATTTCGATTTCCTCACCGGTTTGCGGGTTGCGGCCAATGCGCGAACGTTTTTCCCGAACCACAAAATTGCCGAATCCGGAAATTTTGATCTTCTCGCCCTCTGACAAAGTTTCTTTGATGATATCGAAGACCAACTCAACAATACGTGCAGATTCCTTCTTCGAGAAGCCCACGCGTTCGTAGATTGCATTCACCAAATCCGCTTTCGTCATGGACGCTCCCCCCTTGTTAGTTCGAGTGTTTTATCAGGTTTATTTCGCGTTTGCAAGATTTTTTTTGCCTGTTTATGAAGGCTTAGACAGCCTTGTTTCAACTATTCCCTTAGGGTTGCGCCTAAACCCTCTTTCAACGCTCGTAAGATTTTCTTCGTGAGCTTGTCGGCATCTTTGTCCGACAGGTTCTTCGCCAGATCCTGAAACCACATGGAGAAGGCAACGCTTTTCTTCCCCGGTGGGATCCCCTTGCCTTTGTACACGTCAAACACGTGCAGGCGCGTGATCCGGCGAGTATCAATCTCACGAATCGCGGCGAGCATGCGGTCAACGGACGCTTCTTCGTCGGCCAACACAGCAATATCCCGGAACATCGCCGGAAACTTGCTCAACTTCTGATACTTGATTTCTCTATCCGCCTGAGCGGCTATCATATCCAAATTAAGTTCGCCCGCAAAGACCTCCCCTTCGATTCCGAAGATTTCCAAGGATTCGGTCCGCAGCTTGCCGATACGGCCGGCGCTGTTCTCACCGATCAGCATCTCCGCGCAAACGCCCGGCAAGAAAGGACCGGCGTCGGCCGGCACCCGCCAGGTTACGTTACGCAGCCCGAAATGCGTCAGCAGGCGCTCTACAAGGCCCTTGAGGTCGTAGAAGTCGACATGCGGTGATTCACCCGTCCAGAAGGAATCCTGTCGGCTACCGGCCACCAAGAGGCCCAAGTGGTGCGGCTCGGTCGGCATGTCGTCGTCGGCTTGCGGCAGATACACCCGCCGGGCTTCGAAAATTCGGATGTCGCTGAGGCGGCGCGCCTGGTTGGTCGCGACCGCGCCCAGCAAGCTTGGCAGCAACGAGGTGCGTAGTACGGCGAAGTCCTCACTAAGTGGATTGGCAAGCCGAATGCCTTCCGGTGCGCCCACGGCGGCCAGAGCCTCGGGCGCAACGAAGGCCAGCGAGATGGTTTCACTGAGCCCCATCCCGGCCAGTTCACGTCGCAGATCGCGCAGAAAGTCGCGCAGCGCCCACGGACGATTCTCGGCGTCGACACCCATGTGAATCGTCAGCGGAATGTTTTCGTACCCGTGCAAGCGAGCGATCTCCTCGGCGAGATCGACTTCGCGCTCCAAGTCGGGTCGGAAACTCGGCACCTCCACAACAAGCCGGTCGGGCGAAGTGTCGACAACCCGTAACTCGATGGACTCCAAGTGCGTGATCATTTGCGCGGCGTCCAGATCAATTCCCAACAGGGCGTTGACCTTGGCGGGCCGCATGGCGACTTGTCGCCGTGGAATCGTTTTCGGATAGGCGTCGATAAAGCCGGGCACGAGGGTGCCGCCGGCCAGTTCCGCCATAAGTCGCGCCGCGCGGTGGGCGCCCAGCACGGTATTCTCCACGCCGGTGCCGCGTTCGAAGCGGTAGCTCGACTCGGAAGAAAGTTCGAGCTTGCGGCTGGTGCGGCGAATGCCGGTCGGTTCGAAGTACGCCGATTCGATGAATACGTCGACCGTATCATCGGACACGAGGCTGTTGAGACCGCCCATGATCCCGGCCAGCGCGACTGGTTTGACGCCGTCGCAAATCAGCAGGTCGTCGCCATCCAGCGGCCGCACCTGTTCGTCGAGCGTGGTAATCGTTTCGCCGTCTTTCGCGCAGCGCACCACGATGCGCCGATCGCTCAAGAAGGAGTAGTCAAAGGCATGCAACGGCTGGCCGTACTCCAGCAGCACGAAGTTGGTAATATCGACAATGTTGTTGATGGCCCGCACGCCGGCGGCTTCGAGACGGTGGACCATCCACGGCGGTGAAGGCGCAATCTTCACGCCTTTTACCAGCATGCCGCAGTATCGCGGGCACTTGTCCGGCGCCTCGATTTCGATGGTCATGTACTCATCGATCGCGCCGCCCTCCGGCTCGATTTCGAGATCCGTTTTTTTCAACGGCTTACCGACCAGCGCCGCGACTTCCCGCGCCACGCCGATGACGCTTAGCGCATCGGGTCGGTTAGGTGTCACGCCCAGTTCCATTGCCCAGTCATCGAGACCCTGCGCCGCAAGCGGCTCCAACCCGAGAGGCGTACCTTCGGGCAACAGCCAGATGCCGGTGTGGTCGTCGCTGATTCCCAGTTCGTCGCGGGCGCACAGCATGCCGAAGCTCTCCACGCCGCGAATTTTTCCTTTTTTGAGTTTGCCGCCCGGCAGTTTCGCACCGACCCGGGCCAACACGCCGATGCGCCCGGCTTCGGTGTTTGACGCGCCGCAGACGACCTGAAATCGCTCTTGACCGTCAAAGACCGTGCACACCGTCAGGCGATCCGCGTCCGGGTGCGGTTCGACTTTTTCAATCAGCGCGGTGACGACGTTGTCGTAGTCGCCGCCGATTTTCCGCACTTCTTCGACTTCGAAACCGGCCATGGTCAGGCGATGGGATAACTCTGCGATGGGTGTATCGAAATCGACGTAATCCTGCAGCCAACGATAAGTAACAATCATGGGAACTGCCTCAAGAACCGCAAATCCCCCTCGAACAGGAGGCGAATATTATCGATGTCGTAGCGCGCCATGGCGACGCGCTCGATGCCGATGCCGAAGGCCCAACCGGTCACTTCTTCCGGGTCGTAGCCGACCGCTTCGTACACCGCCGGGTCGACCATGCCGGCGCCGAGCAATTCGACCCAGCCCGTGCCCTTGCAGACCGAGCAGGTGCCGTTCTTTTGCTCGCCGCTGCCGCCGCAACCCCAACAGGACACGTCCACTTCTGCGGACGGCTCGGTAAAGGGGAAGAAGCTGGCGCGAAAACGCGTGCGCGTCTTGGGACCGAAAAATTCCTTGGCGAAGTGGTCGAGCATGCCCTTGAGGTCGGCAAAGGAGACGTGTTTGTCGACGAGCAGCCCTTCCACTTGGGAGAACATCGGCGAGTGTGTGGCGTCGATGCTGTCGGACCGAAACACCCAGCCGGGAGCGAGAATCCGCACCGGTGGCTGATGTCGTTGCATGACGCGGATTTGCACCGGGCTCGTGTGGGTGCGCAACAACAGGTCGTTGTTGATGAACAGCGTATCGTGTTCGTCACGCGCCGGGTGATCGGGCGGAAAGTTGAGCGCATCGAAATTGTACCAGGGTTTTTCGACTTCCGGGCCGTCTTCCCAAATGAAGCCCATGCGTTCGAAAATGTGTACGATTTCCTCGAGGGTTTGGGTCAGCGGGTGCAGGCTGCCGCGCAGCGGTCGCCGCCCGGGTAGGCTGATATCCACGCGCTCGGTTTTCGCCGCATCGGCGCGAGTTTGTTGCACGAGGCGCGTTTTGCCTTCATCCAGGGCCTTTTCAATCGCGGCTTTCGCGAGGTTGACGAGTTTTCCAACGAGGGGTCGTTCTTCCGCCGAGAGGTCTTTCATGCCTCGGAGGATTTGGGTCAGCGAGCCTTTTTTACCCAGCACCGATACGCGAATACCGTCGAGATCATCGGGATCGTTTGCCGCGGCGATGTCGGTCAACGCCTGGTCTTGAATCTGTTTGATTTGTTTTTGCATGGTCACCCGTCCATTGTCCGTCGAATTTCAAGGGCGGGTCCAACCGACCGCGCCCGCGACGACGGTGAGCCCTCAGGCCCACCGCGCCGGCGTATCCGGTTGCCGTGACCGGAACGCTTCCTTAGGCTTGCGCCTTGGCCAGTTCGACGACCTTGCCGAAGGCTTCGGGATCATGCACGGCCATATCGGAAAGGACCTTGCGGTCGATTTCGATTCCCGCTTGCTTCATGCAATGGATCAAGCGCGAATAGGACATACCGTGCTCATGGGCGGCGGCGTTGATCCGCACGATCCACAAGCGCCGGAAGTCCCGTTTCTTGGTCCGGCGATCGCGGTATTGATACGCCAAGGAACGAAAGACCGATTCCTTGGCCGTTTTGAACAACTTGCGGCGTCCTTGCTTGAAGCCTTTGGCCTGCGCAAGGACTTTTTTATGACGGCGGTGAGTTTTGTACCCACCTTTTACGCGTGGCATATTGCGCCTCCTTTCCTACGTACCCGTAACGAGCGAATCAATGGGTCGTTAGATGTTGAGCATCTTGCGCACGTTCTTGACATCCGCTTTGTCGATTTCGCTGTTTTGACGCAGCTTGCGTTTCCGCTTGGTCGACTTCTTAGTCAAGATATGACTGCGGTGGCTGTGCCCCCGCTTGATCCGCCCGGAACCAGTGACTTTGAATCGCTTCGCCGCTCCCCGGTTGGTTTTCATTTTCGGCATCGGCAAACTCCTTTCAACACGAATACACCGCCGCCACCGCTCCGCCTTCGCGCGCGGCGTTCGGGAATGCCATGTGGTGGCGTGTTTTTTCTACTTCTGTTTCGAAGCGAGGATCAGAAACATGTTCCGGCCTTCCATCTTGGGGGCACGCTCCACCTCGCCCACATCGGTGACGTCCTCGGCGATGCGTAACAGAATCGAGCGACCCAGTCCGGAGTGGACTACTTCGCGGCCACGGAACATGATCGTTGCTTTGACTTTCATTCCTTTTTCCAAAAACTGGCGAATTTTCTTCAGCTTGAACTGATAATCGTGTTCGCCGGTTTTTGGGCGCATTTTGATTTCTTTCAACTGTATGACAGTCGCGTGCTTTTTGGATTCTTGGGCTTTTTTCTCCTGCTGGTACTTGAACCGGCCGTAATCCATGATTTTGCATACGGGCGGTTTGCCGTTTGGCGCTACTTCCACCAGGTCCAAGCCCTTTTCCAGAGCAATCTCGATACCGTCACGCGGATCCATCACGCCCAATGTTTCGCCTTCGTCATCGATGACGAGAACCTGGCTGTGACGAATTCGTTCGTTGATACGGTGGGCCGGCTCGGTCCGAACCGGAATCCCTCTACGTGGTCGTCTGCGTATGATCGAACTCCCTTCTTGTGCCCCCCTCCCGGCCGACCTCAACCGTCGAACGAATCGCCGGCCAACTCCAAACCACGAGAGGGATTGACATTAAACAGCAAGGGCGCCGTGGCCACAGCCAACAGACGCCCGTCCCGTACAGGGAAAACAAACACAACTTTGCATTTTTCCCGGGATCGAGGTGCGGCGCGCTTGCGCCGACTTGGGCCCTTCGGCCCCGCCTGTTTGGCGAACCCTTGTCCACATTCCACCGGCATTTACGGCCGGTTTTCTTCTCGCTAGGCACGGTGGGACTCGAACCCACGGCCCCTACCGCGTCAGGGTAGTGCTCTAGCCTCTGAGCTACGTGCCTCTGCGGAAAGAGCCTTTTAGTTCGCACGCGGCTGCCTGTCAAGTGGAAAATATAATAACACCGCGAAAACAAAGGGGCAACGTTGTTCATTCAGTTTTCTTTTTCCGCGGGAATACGCCGAGGTAGACCGGAACGTGAATGCTGGAGCGAATCGTCAGGCTTTTGCGACGATGGCGCAGCATCATTTGCGTGCTGGTGCCGCCGTCGCAATTGATAACCCTCCACATTTCCAGCCCCTCGGGTTCGGGGCCGCCCAGGAGCCCGGCCAATTCGGGCAAGGTCAGCCCGCCGAGAATCGCATCGGTCGCCGCGAACACGACACGTCCCTTGGCATCGACGCCGAGCACGGAACGCCGAGTGACCACGTCGGCGTTGCGAAAACGCAGGCGCGGCTTACCGTCGGTTACGAGCCAGGGGCCGGCTTGGAAGGCCTCGTCCATCGCCGCGGGATTGACGTTGGACCGATGCTTCAAATAGGCTTTGCGCCCGCGCACAAAGAACACGCCGTGATGGACCCGCCCACCCTGTCGCAAGGGTGAGAGTACTTTCCCCCCGGAAACAAGCAGGCCCATAACCTTCATGTCGGCCTCGAAGTAGCTGGCGTTCATGAGCGCGACCGCACCGGTACGCTGAGCGACGGCGGACATATTTTCCAAGGGCAGTTTCTCACTGGGAACAAAGACGATGCGAATGTCGAGGAGAGCGGGATTCACGCGCACCATGGCCAAATGGAAACCGGTAAACAAACCGCCCTGCCGGCGAAGTCGCACGCGGCGGTAATCGAGTCCGGGCTCGAGTTCTTTCCATTTGCCGACTTCGGAGTTAACTAAGGGGCGATTGTCTTGGCGACGTTCTTCGACGTATTGGGTGACCAGGCCGACGAGCCATTGAGGTTTGGTGACGAAGAGAAACACACCTACGAGGATGATCCCGAGCAGAATCGGGGGTCCGAAACGGATCCGGCGGCGGCGCTCACCGCGGGCCACGGTTGAAGAATTCTCCCTGCTTGTAGCGCTGGATGTATCTCACCATCAAAACCTGCAGGACCGCCGCGACGGGAATGGCGATCAACATACCGAACACGCCAAGCAATTCGGCCCCGACGAGCAAGGCGAAAATGATCGTCACGGGGTGCAAGCCCAGCTTGTCGCCGATAATTTTCGGGGTGATCACGTTGCCTTCCAACGCCTGGGCGCCGGCGAATACGGCGATGACGAGCAGCGGGTGCTTGATATCCTGGTGCTGCAGGAAGGCCATGATCAACGCCGGGATGATTCCCAGCACAACGCCCAGATAGGGCACGATGGAAACGACCCCGGCCGTGACGCCGATCACCAAGCCCAGCGGCACGTCGGCAATCAGCCACAGTCCGAGTGAATAGAGCGCCGCGAGAATCAACGCGACGGTGAATTGCCCGCGCAGGAAGTTCGAGACGATCCCGTCCACTTCCTTCATGAAGGTGACGAAACCTTCCCGCCTTCGCGCGGGTACCAATGAAGCGATGCCGCTGTTGATACGGTCAATATCGCGCAGCAGAAAAAACCACGCCACCGGGATCACCACGAGCGTCAGTAAGCCGATCACAAAGGCCATGACGCTGGACAGCGCGTTTTTCGCGAAGTCGGTCAGTGGGGAGCGAATCGCTTCGGCGACTTGGTTGACGGTATCGCGATGATCGGTGAAGAACTGACGGATTTCCTGCTCGGTGCGGGGCAAATCAATGCCCAGCGTATTCTCAAGGCCGGGTAACCAACGCTCGGTAAGCAGGGTGCCGTAGTCGGGCATGTTTCGGCCCAACTCGCGAAATTCGTTTACCGCCACCGGCACCAGAACGAGATTGATCGCCACCACGACCATCGCAAGCACCACGGCGAGGATGACGACGCCGGCGGTTCGGGGTATGCGGCGCGCTTCCATGAAATCGACGACGGGGTCGCAGATATAGGCAAGCACCCAGGAAATCGCCAGTGCGGTGAGAATCGTGGAGAGGCGGAACACGAAATATCCCAGGACGAACAAGCCGGCGCTAAGTACCGCCAGCTTAACCCATTTGTTGGCCCACACGTCCTTGAGGAAACCCATGTCGCGTTAGCCCTCCGATTCGGGCGGCGGCACCGGTCGGGGCAGCATGCGAATTTCGATTTTCTGCGTGCCCTGCTCCGCGGTCAACACAATCGATTCGTTGAGAAATTCTTCGGCCTCTAGACGCAGGCGATGGGCGCCGGCCGTCAGCGGCAGGCCGCCTCTTTCCTCGGTAAACCGTTTCGCCCGCCCGACGTACATTCCGTCGAGGAAGACTTTCGCGTCTTCGGGTACCACCGACAGAAAGACCGGCTTCGTGGGAGCGTTGCCGTTAATTCTTGCCAGTGGCGTGGCGCAGCCGCCGAGGAAGGCGACCAAAATAAGAATCAGAAAAAAGCGCTTCATCGCGTCTCCACGTTGAATTGAATCAAATTACCGCTTTGCCCAGACGCCGACAGTTTGCACGTCGCGGCGCGCGCCGACAAGAGGTCCCCGGCAAGTTGCTTAATCGTCCCGCCGTACACGACGCGAAATCGAACGCGCCCGCCGGGTTCGAAGGAATCCAACTCGGCCTGTTGCACGTAGGCGCGATTGCGAATCAACGCCTGCAATTCCAACATTTGGGCGTAGTCTCTCACGCCGATAAACTCAATGGCGATTTCCGCCTTGCCGGCATCATCCAGCCTACCGTGTTTCGCCAGCGCGTCGGTTACCGCGGCGAACAGGTCGCGCGCGGCGATTTCGTCGAGCGAAGTGCAGGCTTTTTTGCTCGGGTAACGATATTTCAACGACGCGATCATGGCCTTGGCCGGCGCGTCAACGATCTTCACAAACGCTTGTTGATCGCAAGCGTCTTCGACTTGATCCTCAGGGGTATCATTGCGCAGCTCAATCATGACGAGCAAGCGCAGTCCTTGGGCCGTGGCCACCTGAGTCAGATCACCGTAGGCTTCGAGGTTGACGGCCTTTACGAACGACGGGGAGCCCAGAAAACTCTCGGCGGTCGCCGTGGACGCCACCGGCTGCCCGGCCAGCTCGAAGCGTTCGCGCAGTGGGTTGTCCAAGTCGGGAACGTAGGCGTAGCCGTCGCCGAATTGTCGAAAAACGAGAACCGTGAGCGGCGGCTTTTGCGCCCGGCTTGGTGGCGCGATCTGAATCGCCGCCACGGCTTCTTTCAAGCTGTCGATACGGATCCTCGCTTCGATCGCGAGTCGATATACGGCCGGTTCGGTTTGCTCGTCCAGGACGGAGTAACTCACGACGTAAAGGGCGGGCTTGCGCAGGATTTGCCGTTCGATCTGTTTCTTTTTCAGCTTGGCTTCTTCGGGCGGCACGAACTGGTCAATGGCTTTTTGCAACGCGTCGGCCAACGCATCTTTTTTGGCTTGGCGCCGCGCGGCCTCGGTATTTCGTTCGTCCAGCTCGATTTCCGCCCGGCCGACAAACAGCGCCAATTCCGCCGCAAAGACCGTCGCGGCCGCGGCAAGCATGAGCAAGATGACTATCGCGCGCTTCAACTTCCGTTCTCCTCTATGCGAAACTCCCGCCACCGCCCGGCTAGGCGTTCGCCGATCCGCAACGTCAACACGACGTGCTGTCCGTCGATGTCGTCGGCTATCACTTCGGCCCGCGTGCGCAGGATATGCAGCACGTCCGGCCTGGCCAAGGGAACACGGAACACGGCTCGCCGCCGGTGACGCCCCAACGTGAGTGCCAGTTGGTTGCGGAAATCGTCGAGATTCGAGCCGTCCCGGGCGCTGACGGCCACCGCGGGCTGATGCGCGGCGACGAGGCGATCCAACCAGGGTTTCTGAATCACGAGATCGGCTTTGTTGAACACATAGACCATCGCCTGATCGGTCGCGCCGATTTCGTGCAACACCTCGGCCACGGCGCCGACCTGCTGTTCCATGCGCGGATGCGACGCGTCCACCACGTGCACGATCAAGTCGGCCAGCGTGACTTCCTCCAAGGTGGCCTTGAAACTTTCGACGAGTTGGTGCGGCAGGCGCTGAATGAAGCCGACGGTATCGACCATCACCGCTTTGACATTACCGGGCAGCGCGATTTCCCTCGCCGTGGGGTCGAGGGTGGCAAAGAGGCGGTCTTCGATCAGCACGTCGGCGTCGGTGCAGGCGTTGAGCAGCGTCGACTTACCGGCGTTGGTGTAACCGACGAGCGCCACGGTCTGCACCTGGCTTTTTCGGCGTTCGGAGCGGTGCAATTCACGGGTCATCCGAACCTTCTCCAACTTTTTTTTCAAACCGGCGATCCGCTGGCGAATGCGGCGACGATCGATTTCCAGGTCGGTTTCGCCGGGGCCGCGCGTGCCGATGCCCGCGCCCTGCCGCGACAGGTGGGTCCACAAGCCGCGCAGCCGCGGCAGTAAATATTGGTATTGGGCCAACTCGACCTGCAGTTTGCCTTCTCGGGTTTGCGCCCGCTTGGCGAAGATGTCCAGGATAATGCCGGTGCGGTCGATGACCATCACCTCGAGGCGACTTTCCAAATTGCGTTGCTGGGTGGCCGTCAAGTCGACATCGAAGACGACGCAACGGACCGGCACGTCCAATTCGGCGAGTTGTTTGGCAATGCGATCGATAGCGCCCCGGCCGACGAAAGTGGCCGGTACGGGTCGTTTGACTTCGCATTTGACGCAGCCGACCTCGATCGCGCCGGCGGTATCGACCAGCCGTGCAAGTTCGGTGAGTGATTCGGCTACAATGTCACGATCTTCAGAGCGAACGCGGCAACCGACGAGTAAGGCGCGCGGACCGTCCGCGTCGTCATTACCGGTCAGTCGCCGGGCCTCTTCAACCGGCCATGAAGCCGACTTTGATCGTTTTGTCGATGTTGATGTTGGCAATGGCATGCTTGTAGATGAGATGTAACCGTTCGGCCTCGACGACCACACAGTAATTGTCGAAGCTCTTGATTAACCCGTCCAGTTTTTCGCCGGTAATCAATTCAACGGTAACCGGGACACGTTCTTTTCGCATGGAATTGATGAACTGATCCTGAACGTTGATGCGTATTTTTTTGTTTATCATGGGTAATTCCCCCTAAATGCATACGGGCCGGCGGCCCGTCATTGAAATGTGACCTTGCCGGGGCCGAAAATCACGCCGATTTCCTCGGCCAAGGAATCGGAGACTTGCAGTCCAACGGTTTTCGGCAACGCAAAAATCGCTTCACTACGGTCGGGTATTTCCAGATGAACAAAACCCCGACACGAACCCGGATGCCGCTTCATGCATTCCGATAAACGCTGCATGTGCGATTTAAGCAGTCCGACACTCCGTAAATAAATGTGCACTTCATTACTGCACACTTCCGCCGCATTCTCAAGAGGAATTATCCGATCAACCCGCAACGCGCTGCCGCCGTCGCGCACTTCCACACGGCCGAAAAACAGCATGGGTTTTTCCGGGTTGTCCAACGCTACGGCTGATTTTTCCAGCGCTTCGGAAAACATGGTGAACTGGAAGGGCGCGGTTTGGTCCTCGGCCACACCCCGGGCATAGGGCTTACCTTTCTTCGTCAAGCTTTTCTTGAAGCTGGTGATCAGCGCGGCAATGCGCACGTCTCGGCTGGTCGTTTCCTCTTTTAGTCGGGTCGCGTTGTGCGTGGTGAAAGTCGCGGCGATATTGCGGTATTCGTCCAACGGATGCCCGGAAATAAAGAAGCCGAGTACGTCCTTTTCAAAACCCAACTCTTGTTCGTGATTCCAGGGGGCGGTTTTCGGCAATTGGGGGGCCGTAACGTCGCCGCCGTCCAAGGTACCGAATAGACTTGTTTGGCCGGCCTCGCGGTCCGATTGCGCCCGCGCCGCCGAGTCCATGGCTGCATCCAGCGCGGCCATAAGCGCCGCGCGGTTACGCTCGATGGTGTCGAACGCGCCGCACTTGATGAGGCTCTCCACCACGCGCCGGTTGAGCTTGCGAACATCCACGCGGTCGCAGAAATCGTGCAGCGAACGGAAGGGGCCGCCATCCACTCGAGCGACCAAAACACTCTTGACGGCGCCCTCACCAACGTTTTTCACCGCCGCCAAGCCGAAGCGGATATGTGCTTCTCCGGTGACGGTGAAGTCCACGGCGCTTTCGTTAACATCCGGGGGCAGCACTTCGATATCCAGGTCGCGGCACTCGGCGATTTTGGCCATGATTTTGTCGGAATCGTCTTTTTCCATGGACATCAACGCCGCGATGAACGCCGCCGGATAATACGCCTTGAGGTACGCCGTCTGGTACGCCACCACGGCATAGGCCGCCGAATGACTTTTGTTGAAGCCGTACTCGGCGAACTTCTCCATTTGGTCCCAGATATCCTCGACGATGCGTTCGGTCAATTGCTGTTTCTTCGCGCCTCTGAGGAATTTCTTTTTGAAGACAGGCATTTCTTCGACTTGTTTTCTCGACATCGCGCGTCGCAGCAAGTCGGCCTCTCCCAGACTCATCGCGCCAATCAGGTTCGCGATCTGCTGAACCTGCTCCTGGTAAACGATCATGCCGTAGGTCGGCTTGAGAATCGGTTCCAGTTCCGGCAAGGGATAGCTGACCTTTTCCTCGCCTTTTTTGCGCGCGATGAACTGGTCGACCATGCCGGTGCCCAGCGGCCCGGGGCGATAGAGCGCCGCAATCGCCGTGAGGTCTTCGATGGAACTGGGCTGGATGCGCACGAGCAGTTCTTTCATGCCCGACGATTCAAATTGGAACACGCCGTTGGAGAGCCCGCGACCCAACAGTTCATAGGGTTTGGGGTCGTCCATGGGGATCGCGTCGAGGTCGATGTGCTTGCCGAAAACCTCTTCGATGATTTTCAGCGCTTTGTCCATGACCGTCAGCGTTTTGAGGCCCAGGAAGTCGAACTTGACGAGGCCCACTTCCTCGACGTCGATCTTGTCGAACTGGCAAATAATCTTGCCGTCCTTATCGCGCATGAGCGGCACGATATCGCTCAGCGGCTTATCGGAAATCACGACACCGGCGGCGTGGGTCGACGCGTGGCGCAGCAATCCCTCCAGCGCCTTGGCGTGCGGCCAAAGGTCTTTGATCCAATGCCCTTCGCGCAACAGGCGGGCCAGATCGGGTTCTTGCTCGGCAATCGCGAGCGTCATCTTCAGATCGGTGGGGATCATGCGCACGATGGCGTCGACTTCGCCGAAGGAATAGCCCATGGCGCGGCCGACGTCGCGCACGACCATGCGGGCTTTCATTTTACCGAAGCTGGCGATTTGCGCGACGCAATCCTCGCCGTATTTTTCCGAGACATAGCGGATCACGCGGTCGCGACCCTCGGCGCAGAAGTCGACGTCGATGTCGGGATTGTCCTGCCGTTGGGGATTGAGAAAGCGTTCGAAAAGCAAGCCGTAGGTTATCGGGTCGATGTTGGTGATGCCCAACGAGTAGGACACGAGCGATCCCGCGGCGCTGCCCCGGCCGGGTCCCACCGGAATTCGCTGCTCCCGCGCCCAGCGGATGAAGTCTTGCACGATGAGAAAATAGCCGGCGAATCCCTTGTCGCGGATCAGCTCCATTTCGGTTTCGAGCCGCTTGCCGTATGCGACTTCAACTTGTTTCCACGGACCGCCCTCGCCCGCCCTCTTTCGCTCCTGTTTTAACGCCTTGAGTCGTTTTTGGAGTCCGGCGCGGGCCGCCTTTTCGAAGACCGACTCCAAGGTTTCGCCCGGCGGCGTTTCGTAGGAGGGGAAAATCGGGTCGGACAGGACCATATCGAAGTTGCATCGTTCGGCCACTTCGAGGGTGTTTTTCAACGCCTCGGGGTAATGGCGGAACAGCTCGGTCATTTCGGCGCGCTCGCGGAAGTACACCTGGTCGGTGTTAAAGCGAAAGCGGTTTTCGTCTTGGATGGACGAGCCGGTTTGAATACAGAGCAGGATCTCGTGACTTTTGTGATGCTCCTGATTGAGGTAATGGGCGTCGCACGTGGCGACGACGGGCAAGCCGAATTCACCGGCGAGCTTCAGAAGTTGTTCGTTGACGGTTCCCTGTTCGGGTATCCCGTTTTCCTGAATTTCGAGGTAGAAGCGGTCGCCGTATACCTGGCGGTACCAATCGACGACCTCCCGCGCTTTTTCATAGCCGTAATCCTGCAAGGTGCGCGGCAACAGGCCCGCGAGGCAGGACGACAGCGCGATCAAGCCTTCGCTGTGCGCGGCCAACAGTTTCCGATCGGCGCGGGGCCGCCCGAACAGACCGGGAGTCTTGCCCTCCAATTGCGCCGCGTTGACGATGTGCAGCAGGTTTTGGTAGCCGGTCGCGTTTTCGCACAACAGAACCTGGTGGTAAGGCCGCGGCTGGTTGCGCGACAAGTCGGTGTGGTCGCCGTGCGCAACGTACACTTCGCAACCGATCAACGGCTTAACGCCCGCCGCTTTCCCGGCTTTGTAGAAGGAGACGACGCCGTGCATATTGCCGTGATCGGTGATCGCCGCCGCGGGCTGGCCGTCGTTTTTCGCTTTGGTGAAAAGCTCATCGATTTTGATCGCGCCGTCCAAGAGCGAATACGCCGTGTGGACATGCAGGTGAACGAATTCGGCACTCATATTATTCCCATTCAATCGTGCTGGGTGGCTTGGACGAAACGTCGTACACCACACGATTGATTCCCTTGACTTCGTTGATGATGCGGTTGGATACGCGCCCGAGGACTTCGTAGGGGATGTGGACCCAATCGGCGGTCATGCCGTCGGTGCTGTGCACGGCGCGCAGGGCGCAGGTGTTTTCGTAGGTGCGTTCGTCGCCCATAACGCCGACGCTTTTGACCGGTAGGAGCACGGCCAGCGCCTGCCAGATGGCATCGTACAGATTCGCCGCGCGGAGTTCCTCGATGAAAATCGCGTCCGCTTCCTGGAGCACCCGCACACGCTCGGCGGTGACTTCGCCCAGGATGCGCACGGCAAGGCCCGGCCCCGGGAAGGGGTGACGGCCGACCACATCGACGGGCAGGCCGAGTTCGCGGCCGACGTGTCGCACTTCGTCTTTGAACAATTCGCGCAGCGGTTCGATCAGTTCCAGGTTCATTTTTTCCGGCAGGCCGCCGACGTTGTGGTGGCTTTTTATCGTCGCCGAGGGGCCGCGCGTGCTAATCGATTCGATCACGTCGGGATACAACGTACCCTGCGCCAGATAGCGGACGTCGGGGATTTTCCGGGCTTCCTCCTCGAACAGGTAAATGAATTCGTTGCCGATAATTTTCCGCTTCTGTTCCGGCTCTTCCACACCGGCGAGGTTTTCCAGAAAGCGGGCCGACGCGTCGACGTACACCAGGTTCATGCCGAAGTGTTTGGCGAAAACGTGCCGCACTTGTTGCGCCTCGCCTTTGCGCAGCACGCCGTTGTTGACGAAGATACAGGTCAATTGGTCGCCAATCGCCTTGTGCAGCAGCGCGGCCACAACCGAGGAATCCACGCCACCGGAGAGGCCGAGGATGACCCGCTGATCGCCCACCCGCTCGCGCACGTCGCGCACGGTCGACTCAATGAAATTCGCCATCGTCCACAACGGCTTGCAGCGGCAGATGTCGTAGACGAAGTTGGCCAATATTTCCTTGCCGCGCAGCGTGTGATGCACTTCCGGATGGAATTGCACGCCGAAAAAGCGTCGTTCGCGATCGGCCACCGCGGCGTAGGGGGCGTTGGTCGAGGAGGCAATCGTTTCGAATCCGCCGGGAAACTGTTCTACACGGTCGCCGTGACTCATCCACACGATGGTTTCGGCGCCCACTTCGAAGCCGGCGAAGAGGTCTCGGTCGTCGCTTATGGTCATTTCCGTGCGCCCGTATTCTCGTTCGGTCGCCCCGCCGACCCGGCCGCCAAGGCGCTGCGCCATAAGCTGCATGCCGTAACAAATGCCGAGTACCGGCACGCCCAGGTGGAATACGATGTCGTCGCACGTCGGCGCATCGTCTTGGTAAGCGCTGGCTGGTCCACCGGACAACACGATGCCCCTGGGTTGGAAAGCTTCGATGTCCTCCGCCGCCATCGTGCACGGATGAATTTCACAATAGACCGAGAGTTCGCGGATGCGACGCGCGATGAGCATTGTCACTTGCGAACCGAAATCCAAAATCAGGATTTTTTCGCTGTGAATATCGGTTGCCATCGTTTTTTTCATCCAGACGAGAAAAGTGGTGCGTGTCGCCTAACCGATTTGGTAGTTCGGCGCCTCTTTCGTGATGATCACGTCGTGTACGTGGCCCTCACGCAGCCCGGCATTGGTCACGCGTACGAATTTCGCATTGGTTCGGAGTTCGTCGATGGTGGCGCATCCGGTATAGCCCATGCCGCTGCGCAAGCCGCCGATCAATTGGTAAATCACCTGGCCGATAGCACCGCGGTAGGGCACGCGCCCCTCAATGCCCTCGGGCACGAGCTTCTGCGCCGACTCCACGTCTTGTTGGAAGTAGCGCGCTTTGCTGCCCTTGGTCATCGCGCCGAGGCTGCCCATGCCGCGGTAGTATTTGTACGTCCGGCCCTGATAGAGGATCGTCTCTCCCGGCGCTTCCTCCGTGCCGGCAAAGAGTGAGCCGATCATCACGCAGTGCGCGCCCGCGGCGATGGCTTTGGATACGTCGCCCGAGTATTTAACGCCGCCGTCGGCAATGATCGGCACGCCGTATTCCGCCGCAGCCCGCGCGCAGGCGTCGATGGCGGTGATTTGCGGCATGCCCACGCCGCTGACAATGCGCGTGGTGCAAATACTGCCCGGTCCCATGCCGACTTTGACGGCATCGGCGCCGGCTTTGATCAAAGCGACGGTTGCCTCGGCCGTTGCGACGTTTCCGGCGATCACTTGGCATTCGGGATAGTGTTTCTTCAGCCACGCGACCATACGAATCACGTTGGCGTGATGTCCGTGGGCGGTGTCGACACACAAGACGTCGACGCCTTTTTCCAGTAACGCGACGGTGCGTTCCCGGTCTTCTTCCTCGACGCCGATCGCGGCGCCGACCCGCAAGCGACCGCGCTCGTCGGTGCAGGCGTGAGGGTGCATCTCGGCGTTGACGATGTCCTTGATCGTCATCAGGGCCTTGAGCAGGTTGTTTTCGTCCACCACGAGCAACTTTTCGATGCGGTGGCTGTGCATGATTCGCTTGGCTTCTTCCGGGTCGGTTCCTTCCGGGACGGTGACGAGCTTGGTGGTCATGAACTTGGAAACCGGGGCGTCCAACTCGGTCACGAAACGCAGGTCCCGGTGGGTGATGATGCCCACGAGCTTGCCGTTATCAATCACCGGCACGCCGGAAATGCCGAATTTCCGGGTGTTCTCCAACGCCTGACGAATGGTCGCGTTGGGAGGCAAAGTGATGGGGTCGGCCACCAATGCCGAACGCGCTTTCTTGACCTTGTCCACCATGCCCGCCTGGCCCTCAACTCCCAGGTTCTTGTGAAGGACCCCCATGCCGCCCTCTTGCGCCACGGCAATGGCTGTGGCGACTTCGGTCACCGTGTCCATCGCCGCGGAAAGAAGCGGAATGTTGAGTGTCAGTGTTCTGGTGAGTTGCGTACGCAGATCGACCTGGCTGGGCAGGACCGAACTCTGCGCCGGCACCAGCAATACATCTTCAAACGTTAACGCTTCTTTTGGATTTGGGTTCAGCATCGAGACTCCCCGGCATCATGGATTCGACAGTTTATTCAGTACTTCGGTAACTTCACGTTCCTTGGCGGCATCAAAGTTCCAGGTGAACAACTCGAAGCCGCCCACCGCGATCGGCCAATCATATGAATATGCACAAATTACGGCTTTTGCTTCCCGGTGGCATGTGATGTCGTTAATGCTCAGCGGGATGTTGTTATCGGCGGCGTATTTCGCGACGGCGGCGGCGATTTCGTGGTCCGCCATGGTTTTCGCGTTCACCATTTTCAAGTACATTTCTTGCTTCACGTTAAAGTCGGCCATCCACTTGGGAACGATCATCACGCCGAAAAACATCACCGCACCCACGATAAGCAGCAGCACGACCGAAACGTAATTGAACTTCCCGCCCTTCGAATCTAAGATTCGACGCCACATGGTTCCCTCCCCGGCAATGTGCGAAAGGTTGGATTTCCCGTCTTTTTCGGCCCCCAAGGGCCGATCATCCTCGTCTAGGGCAAGAGTAACAACTGACCATTACACGGTCAACAACCCGCCTTCGTCCGGGGGCCATTGCGCGTAGACCGCCAAGCCTTCCAAAACGCCGCCCTCAGTCACCAACATTCGTTCGACCTGGAGCAGCTTCATTACTTCCAGCGCGATGATCGCACCGGCCACGATCGTGTCCTCCCGGCCTTTTTCCAATCCCGGTAGCGACAGCCTCCCCGCAGCGGGCATCGATATCAACAAACTCAGCAATTCCTGTACGTTTTCCACCGTCAACACGGCGCGATTGAGTCGCCCGGGTTCATAACGTTCCATCTTCAGCGACATCGCGGCCAAATTCGTGATCGAACCCGCCGTGCCGACCAGCGGGCCATGATCGCCCAAATCCTCGATCCTGACGGCAGCGCGCAACTCTTGACCGACACGTTCGGCGCACGCCGCCAACTGCTTATCAGTCGGCGGATCTTCGTGCAGGTAATCGGCCCGCATCGAGACCGACCCGACATCCACGCTGACCGACGTTTCCGCCTTACCGGCGACGATGGCCGCCAGTTCCGTGGAAAAACCGCCAATATCCAGCAGGACGAAAGGCTGATCCGCAAAGCCCAATTCCAACGTCGCGCCCAGCGAACTGATCGCCGCCTCTAAATCGCCCGCAATCAGGACCGGGTCGAGACCGGCCTCGTCGCGCAACCGCATCAAAAACTCTTTTGCGTTCTCGGCCCGCCGCATCACGCCGCTACAGGACACGCGAATCTCCACGGCGCCGAAAGCTCGCGCTTCTTTCGCCATTTCCTTGGCTGCCTGCACCGTCCGATCCATCGAGGTCTCGGCCAAGCGTCCTGCGGCAAATCCATCAGCCAGACGCGTGATCGTCCGCTTGACGACGAGCCGGTCGAAACTGCCGTTTCGCTGCTCGCAAAGCATGACCCTTACGGTGCCGCTGCCAATGTCCATCGTGGCTAATTTCATGGACGGGGAATATAGCAGAGCCCCCCCTTTCAAGCAATCCGGGAAATGCTTGACAAAAAACGCTAGTGCGCTATATCTAGGGCGTTCTTACGTGCGCCAACACTACATATTGTAAAAAATGGAGAAGCCCATGGCCCCCAAACTAGTAAAAGTTGCAGCAATTTGCGCCGTGTTCGTTCTTTGCGTCGCCGGTTTGGCCGAAGCCAAGGATCTCGCGCAGCGGATCAGCGTCGGCTACAACCACCAACTATCGTTTGGCGTATTGGGCGGATCACTGGATGACACGTTCCTGTCCAACCAAAGCATCAGCACGAAATACTGGATTACGAACCGGTACGGCGTGGAGGGGCTGCTTGGTTTCACGTCGTCCAAGTACGAAGATGACCGCGGCTTCGGCGCGACGATCGCCGGGCGATTTCACGCAAACGTCATCACGTACGAGAAAAACATGAACGTGTACGCCGGTGGCGGATTGGGCATCATTCCGGTGTCGATAGAAGTGAACGACAATGACGACAACAACGTCGGCGTGATGGCCCAGGCGTTTTTCGGCTTTGAATTCTTCCTGCCGGGACTGCCCAACCTCGGTTTCGACGCGGAAGTCGGCCTCCAATACCTGGACTACGACGAGTTCCAGCAGTTCGGCACGTACGGCGGCGGTTTCGGAGTCGTAGGTATTCGGTACTACTTCTAGCCGGGTGTCGCGGCCCTTGCCGGCCGCTCGCTTCAACGTTTTGACTCATCAATAAAACAGCCGCCCGGTTTCCCGGGCGGCTGTCGTTTAATGTCTGGGTCGCGGTTTCCGCATCACCCTCCGCAGCCACCGCTATCGTTGTCATTGTTGTTGTCGTCGTCATCGTCGGCGGCGGAGTCGTCGTTGTTGTCATCGTCGTCGTCATTGTCATCATCGTCGTCATCGTCGCCGGGCGTCGTATCGTCGTCACCGGGCGTCGTATCGTCATCGCCGGGATCGTCAACGCATTCGTCGCTATCCTCGATGCACAACTCGCCCTCCAGGCACGGATCGCCCTCGTGGCCGCATTGGTCGTTATCTTCGTCGCAGAGTTCCGCACCGTTGCACCACAGGCTGTCGTCGGAACACTCAGGCACGTTGCGCACGTCGCACTGATCGGCGTCTTCGTCGCAGAATTCCTCGCCGGTGCACCACAGGCCGTCGTCGGAGCAATCGGGCACGTCGTTGGCGGTACATTGATCGTTGGCCTCATCGCAGACCTCGACGCCGTCGCACCACAAGCCGTTGTCCAGACAAGGTGCGGTCACCGCGGGCATGCAGAGGCTGTCGGCGCATTCCTCGACGCCGTTACAGAAAACGCCGTCATCGCAGTCCTCGTCCTCTTCGCAGAATTCGGTCCAGCCGAGAACCTGGATGTTGTCGATCGCCCACCACCATTCGTAATCGGCGTCGTAGTAGTGGAAACGTACTTGCACACTCGTGATTTCTTCACCCGGGACGGAGACTTCGGATTGTTCGCTGACGCTCTCCTGCCACCGCGCGATGTTCGTCCATTCGCCGTCGTCCACTTTGACATCGACGTCGGCGGTCTCCGGACTAAGATGCCGAAGTTCGTTTTCAAAGCGAACCACGATGTCGCGGAATCCGGACACGTCGATTTGTTCGCTGATTAGTTCCTCGTCCATGTCTTTTCCGGACCCGGCGCAGTCGGAATCGGCGATGGCGAAGATGTTATCCATACGGTCCAAGACGCGGTCGCACGGATTTCTCGTGTTCCACGTGTGCATGCTGCTGCCGCCGTTGACGACTTCCCACGGGTGGTCGTATTCCTCGCTCTCCCACGTTTCCTGCCACAGCAGGACCGGCCCGATGGGCACGACGGAGAGTTCCACCGTGTTGCTCTCCCGGTGACCGAAGACGTCTTCGGCGCGCACGACGTAATAGTAGCGGGTCATGTTGGTGACCGTGTTGTCGATGTAGGTGGTCGTCGAGGTCGTGGCGAGAGGTTCGGAGAAGTTCTGGCCGCCGGACGTGGCGGCGCGGTAAACGAGGTAGGTCACCGCGGTGGCGTCGTCGGCTGCGTCCCAACTCAACTCGACCGCTTCATCGAGGCCGTCGGCGGACTGCAAGCCCGCAAACACGGGCGCCGCGCAATCGACGAAGGCGGTATCGGTTTTCAGCACGTTGTAGTTGCCGTTGCCGTCGTCGGCATCCAGGTAACTCACGGTGATCGCATCGGCATCGGATACCTGCAGAACGCCGTCGCCGCTCGGCGCGCCCGTCGCCGTGTTGATCGAACCCACGTAACGCCCTTCGTCTTCGGTGAGGTTCAGGGTCAATACTTCGGGCGTCGTTTCGGTATCGCTCGAAATATCCACGGTGATGGTCGGGCCGGTGAGGTCGGCATCGGCGACTTCAACGTCAATCGTGTCACTGCAGGTGAAGGCGTCGTCGATTCGCACGTCGCCGTCGGAGTTGATGAAGTAGTCGAGCAAGAAGTAGTAGGCTTCCACGACATCGATGCGGCCCATACCGAAGGTATTATCCTCGCCGGTGGTCCCCAGATCGACCGCCGTGAAATACAAACCCATCTTGATTTCATCCGGCGTACCTTCGGGGAAGGCCTGCCGCAAAAGCAACACGGCGCCCGCCACATGGGGCGTAGCCATCGACGTGCCGCTTTTCGTGCCGTACTGATCGCCGGGCTGCGAACTGCGAACGTCCACACCCACAGACGACACTTCCGGTTTCATGGTCGCGTCGTCGCAATGCGACGGCCCGCGGCTGGAGAAGGAGGCAATCGTTTCGCCATCCTGTTCCAGCGCACCGATAGCAAAGACGTTGTAGTCGCTGGCGATGCGGCTGCCCGGAGACCGGAGGCTGTTGGCGCTCGGCCCTTCATTGCCGGCCGCGAACACAACCACCACGCCCGCCGCTTCGGCGGCATCGATGCCCGCGTTGAAATCTTCGACACACTCACCGTAATAGCCGGGGTGCAAACCCCAGGAGTTGTTCACAACGTCCGGTACGTCGTCGGTCGTGGCGGGGTTGCCGTCCGGATCGGCCATCCACTGAAAGGCCGCGACCGCATCGGAGAAAATGTCGCCGCCGGTGTCGATGGTTTTCGCACCGATCCATTTTGCGCCGGGGGCCATACCGATCTGGTTGCTCCCGCCGTCGTCACCGACCATCGTACCCAGGGTGTGGGTGCCGTGCGTGTTGTATCCCGACTCGGTGGGGAAAGTTTCGTGATCCAGGGGATCGAACCAGGCGTGCCCCGGGTCGACGCCGGGATCCAAACCGCGCCACCGATCGGCGTAGGCCGGGTGCGAGCCATCGGCGCCCGTGTCCTGATCGCAAGCCAGCGTGCCGGTGCCGTCGATGCCCAAGGCCCATAGCTCCGGCGCGCGGGACACGACGATGCCGTTCTCGACGCCCTTGCCCACCGCCGAGGTCATGACGGTTTCGCCTACGGGTTCAATCAGTTCAATCGGCGCGTCGAAGTGGATGCGCTTGACGCCCTTGGCCTGGGCCAGTTGCCGGATAAAGCCCGGTTTGGCCTCAGCGGCGAAGGAATTGACGATCCAGAAAAAACGCACGTTGCGTACTTCTTTGAAGCGCCGCCCTTGGTCTAGCGCGTCGTTGATCGGCGGTTGGCTCACGTCGGCGATGTCCTGCAACTGTGTGATGACTTCATAGTGTCGCCGCGCCATGCCGCCACCGGCGATTTCCGCGTCACGAACCGCGCCGGTGAGATCTAGTTGCTCTTCCAGCGTCGCGTAAATGGCGATGTATTCATCGGCCGCGGCGGTGTCGAGTTTCTTTTGGAGGTTGAGGTCGAGATCGGCCGCGTATGCCGGCGCCGCGAGGGCGCACACGACTAGGAATATCGGTAGGAGGGAGAGGATGCGTCGCATGGGGTGTTCCTTTTCAGTTTGTTTCAGCTACGGTTTGCCCCGCCTGCGTAAAATAAAATTGTAAATCGCGCGCACTTTCTCACAACCAAGCGCGCCGTGTGGATAATGTGGGTCGAGGCGCCGATTGGTCAACCGGCAAAGCGACGTTTTCTTTCTTCTCGTCGGATCGTGGCAGACTAAAATTCCGTCTCAATTTCGATGGTTTCCTCGATCCACGATACCCGTACGTCGCCGCTTTCGTCAGTGCGATAGAGGTCTGCGCCGGTAGCCAGGTAGGCGTCGACAGTCGCCTGGCCGGGATAGCCCATATCGTTTCCGCCGACGGACAAAACGGCCACCTGCGCTTGAAGAAGCGCCAGGAAACTGTCGGAATGCACCAGCCCGTGGTCCGGCACCTTGATAATATCGCACATCAGTTCCACGCCGTATTGTTCGGCCAGCGCGTCTTGGGCAGGCCGGCGAATATCGGCGGTCATTAACGTGCGCAGGCCAGCGTATTCGAACATTTGCACGAGGCCGTTGTTGTCGTAGTCGTCAAATTCGCCGAAGGAGTGATACGTGCCCACGTAAAGCAGCCCGAAGTTATCCAAGTCGCCTTCTTGTTTCACAACGACGGGACCACCCCACTCGTCGAGTGCTTCGAGGAAAGTCTGGTAGGCGGCGTGCGGATTGTCGTCGCCGTTGACCCACACTTCACCGACGTCCACGCAGTCGAAGATTTCATGAAGTCCGCCGCAGTGGTCGTACTGCGGGTGGCTCATGACCATCACGTCGAGATAGTCGATACCCTTGGCTTCCAGGTCGTCGCAAATATTGAAATGGCCGTTTCCTTGCGAACCGCCGTCGACCAGGATGGCGTAGGGTCCGGGCACCTCGAACAAGGCGGCATCGCCGAGACCGACGTCGTAGAAGGTCACCGCGAAGTTCTGCGGATCGTACACGTCGTCATCGTCATCGTCGCCGGCCGTATCATCATCGCCGGCCGTATCGTCGTCGCCGGCCGTATCGTCGTCGCCGGCCGTATCATCGTCGCCGACCGTATCGTCGTCGCCGGCGGCGGTGTCATCGTCACCCCCGAAGCCGTCGGGTGCATCATCGTCCACGCCGGCCATTTCAGGCGGAGCGTCGAGCCTCTCGTAATCCAGCCCGCCGCAAGCCCACATCAACGCGGCCACGGCCAACACCGCCGTTACCATTATCGACCATCGGGTGTATCGCATCGGTCCTCCCGAGATTTCCCATTTACATCGGCATTCTACACTAACTCCATGAGTGAGCCCAAACCCTTTATCGGCATGCCGCCGCGCCCCCTACCCCGCCAACCGACCTTCTATTGACGGTTGACAGGGGCACTAGTTCTGTTAGCGTTTCGCCCGGAAACGGACGCAAGCCAAGGGGGTAAAACACATGGCAGACGTTCGGCCTTTCCGCGGTTATCGCCCCACGCCCGACAACGTCGAAAAAGTCGCTTCACCACCTTATGATGTGCTCGATTCCGAGGAAGCCCGGTGCATGGCCGAAGGCAATCCGTTAAGTTTCCTGCACGTGGTCAAGCCGGAAATCGACCTGCCGCCGGACACCGATCTGTATGCGCCCATCGTGTACGAAACCGCGCGCGATAACCTGCGCCGGTTCATCGACGAAGGCATCCTCGTGAAGGACTCCGTTCCCTGCTACTACGTGTATCAGCAAAAAATGGGAGATCACGTGCAGGTCGGCGTGATGGCCGCGGTCAGCGTCGTGGAATACGACAACGACCTGATCAAGAAGCACGAGCATACGCGCAAGGACAAGGAAGACGACCGCACGCGGCTGGTCGACGTCACGAACGCGAATGCCGGGCCGGTCTTCCTGACCTACCAGGCCAACGCGGGCCTCGATGCGCTGGTGGACGAGGTTCGCGCGGAGAAACCGGACTTCGATTTCGTCGCGCCGGACGGCATCGGCCACACAGTGTGGGTCGTGAACGATACGACGCGGCTCAAGAAACTTGCCGAACTGTTCGCCGAAGTGCCCGCGCTTTACGTCGCCGACGGCCACCACCGCAGCGCGTCGGCCGCTCGCATAGGCCGCGAACGGCGGGGGAAGAATCCGCACCACACCGGCGAGGAACCGTACAACCACTTTCTCGCGGTGCTCTTCCCCGACGATCAGTTGCGCATTCTCGATTACAACCGCGTTGTGACCGACCTGAACGGCCTGACATCGGAGCAGTTGCTGGACGGCATCGCGGTGAATTTCGACGTCGGCCCCGGCAGCGAGGCCAAACCGACCGAGCCGCGCACCTGCGGCATGTACCTCGACGGAAAGTGGTACACACTGCGGGCCAAACCGGGGGTTGTTCCGGAAAACGATCCCGTGCGCAGTCTCGACGTGCAAATCCTTTACGAGAAAGTTTTAATGCCGCTGCTCACCATCGGCGACCCGCGTACCGACAAACGAATCAACTTCGTCGGCGGCATTCGCGGCACGGCCGAGTTGATGCGACTGGTGGACGGCGGCGGTTACGCCGTGGCCTTCGCCATGCACCCGACCACCATCGCCCAGCTTATGGCGATCGCCGACGCGGGATTGGTCATGCCGCCCAAGTCGACGTGGTTCGAACCAAAGTTGCGTTCGGGTGTCGTGGTACGCCTGATTGAGGATTAAGCGAAGCTCCAGGGCGGCCACGGCCGCCCATTTTGTTCGTGAACTTGGAATAAGGAGAAGCAGCCATGTTGATTCTGATTTCCGACGCGTTTGATGATGCATTGCCGAGTAAGTTGGCTCGCTTCGGCGAAGTGACCGACGACAAGGCGCGACTTCCGGAGGCCGATATCGTACTTGTGCGCTCGGCCACGAAGTGTAGGCGAGAATGGATTGATGAGGCCACAAGCCTGAAACTCATCATTCGCGGCGGCGTGGGAATGGACAATATCGACCGGGAGTACGCACACTCCAAGGGCATCCAGACGACCAACACTGCGCAGGCTTCGGCCATCGCCGTGGCGGAGTTGACCCTTGCCCTGATGCTGAGCATCCCGTGCAACATCGTCCCGGGCAACGAAAGCATGCACGAGCGCAAGTGGCTGAAAAAGCAACTCAAGCGCACCGAACTGTACGGCAAAACGCTCGGGTTGATCGGTCTGGGTAACATCGGCACGGAGGTCGCCAAGCGCGCCAAGGCCTTCGGGATGCACGTGATTGCGCAGCGCAAAACCGGCAAGCCCAGCGACCATGCGATCGTCGTCACACGCGCCGAAGAGCTTTTTGAGAAGGCGGATTTCATTTCCGTGCATGTGCCGCTCACGCCCGAAACAGAAAACATGATCAACGCCGAAACCATCGCGATGATGAAAGACGGCGTGATCATCATCAACACCGGCCGCGGCAAAACGGTCAAGGAAGACGACCTCGCCGCGGCGCTGGAAAGCGGCAAAGTACGCGCCTACGGCACGGATGTATATTACAGTGACCCGCCCGCTGAAGACTGCCCGCTCTACGATGCGCCCAACGTCGTCATGACGCCGCACATCGGCGCTTCGAGCAAAGAGAACCTGGCGCGGGTCGGCGACGTGGCGGTGTTGAAAATCGAAGAATTCCTACGCTCATAAAGCAAATATAGAGGAGGAAGGTCCATGAGTCGCGTTCACAACTACTACGCAGGCCCGGCGGCGCTGCCCCTGGCGGCGCTGGAATATGCCCAACAAGAATTCCTCGATTTCGAGGGCACCGGCATGTCGGTCATGGAAATCTCGCACCGTTCCAAGGAATACGACGCCGTGCACAACGAGGCGGTCCAAATGGTGCGCGATCTGCTGAAGCTGCCGGAGAACTACCACGTGCTCATGCTGCAGGGCGGCGCCAGCACGCAGTTCTATCATGTGCCGATGAACTTACTGGGCGGCGAAAAAAGCGCCGACTACGTCATCACGGGCGCGTGGTCGAAGAAAGCCTTCACGGAAGCGAAGATTGTCGGCAAGGCTCGCGCAGCGGCGAGTTCCGAAGGCGATAGCTTCACGAGCATTCCGCGCGAATTCGATTTCGATCCCAACGCGCAGTACGTGCACATCACCAGCAACAACACGATCAAAGGCACGCAGTTCTTCGACTTCCCCGACACCGCGGGGATCCCGCTGGTCGCCGACATGTCCTCGGATATCATGTGCCGTCCTTTCGACGTGAAGCCTTTCGGCATCATGTACGCGGGCGCGCAGAAGAACCTGGGGCCCTCGGGCGTGACGCTGGTGATCATCCGCGACGACGTGATCGAGAAATGTAATCCGGCCGTCCCAACGATGGTCAAATACGCGACGCAAGTCGATAAGAACTCGCTGTTCAACACGGCGCCGACCTTCGGCATCTACATGCTGCGCAATGTGCTGAAGTGGCTGACCGATTTCGGCGGCCTGGAGGCGATGGAAAAACAGAACCGCGCCAAGGGCGAATTGCTCTACGGCCTGATCGACAACTCCGGCGGCTTCTATCGCAACCCGATTCAGGTGGAAGACCGCAGCTTGATGAACGCCGTGTTCCGCCTGCCCTCGGAAGAGTTGGAAGCCAAGCTCGTCGCCGAAGGCAAGGCCAACGGTTTCATCGGCCTGAAGGGCCACCGTTCGGTCGGCGGCATTCGCGTTTCGATGTACAACGCGACCTCGCTGGAGTCGATCCAGGATCTGGCCGCCTTCCTCAAGGACTTCATGCAGAAGAACGGGTAGCACGGAATCGAGACTCATTCGATCGAACCGGGGCGGCAACAAGCCGCCCCGTCTCTTTTCAAGCGGAGCAGAACTTGCTACTTTGCATCGGGTTTCTGTTGGGGAGACGCGTTAACCCATACGTAGGCGAGATATAACGATGAAACGCACGCTGATATCGATGTTCTTGTTCCTTTTGATCGTGTTCACGCCCGCCGCGGCGCAGGATACGATCGAAGGTGTCGTGTACCATGACGCCGACCAGTCCTCGCGCTCGGTCTATTTCCAGGACATTTCCGGCGAAGACGCCGTGCTGCCCGGGATCTCCGTCTACTTGATGGACGGCGAGACGGAAATCGAAGCCATCACCGACGAGTTCGGTGAGTACCTTTTCGAGAGCATAACCCCCGGCACGTATTTCGTGGATGTCGGGTTGCGCGGCTACGAAAGCACGAGCAACAACCACGCCAAGCGGGTTCCCGACGCCATCCGCGAGGGCTACCTCAACATGGTGGCCTTCGGCGACAGCATCGGCGTGTACGGCGGCGAGCATCAGTACCCCGAGCGCTTCGAGTGGATTATGGAAGACTTGGTGGAGATCGATCTGCATAACATTCACGTCGGCGGCAGCCGGAGTTGGGAATGGTTGCCCGGCGACGAAAAAGCCTACTGGGAAGAGCGCCTCGTGCCTTTGCTGTCCGATGCCGACCTGGTCACCTTCACCCTCACCGGCAACGATTTGGACGCTTACGTCGAGGGCATGCAGCCGCCCTACGACATGTGGCAAATCGTGCTGAATTTCATCGAACACCCTGAATATGCACTGGAAGCCGTGCCGCGCCTGCGGGAGATTCTGGCCAACGTCGTGGCGATCAATGATGAGTGCGACGTGGTTTTCATCGTGTACCCGAATTTCGCCAACAGCACGATCATCCAAAGTTACACCGGCGATTTTCTGCAACCCGTCGCCGCCTGGATTTTTGAGATCGCCCTCGGTCTCGAACGGCAGGCCGCCGCGGATACGACCGATGTCAGCGTTACGGATATGATTACGTTCTACGGCGACACATGGCTTGACGACTATCTCGTGGACGAAGTGCACCCTTCGGACCTGGGTTCGCAGGATTACGCCGAGCAGCTCTTCAAGGCACTGGGCGGAGTCATTATTCCCGAAGTTCCCAGCCGCCTCGGCGAAGAACGCATGACCGGTTTCTACGCGCCGGAACTGGTTCCCGGTGACGACGATGACGACGACAATGACGACGATAATAATGACGACAACGACGATAACAATGACGACGACGACAATAACAATGACGACAACGACGATAACAATGACGACAACAACGACGATGACGACACAAATGATGACGATGACATTGCCGAAGACACCGACGACGAGCCCGCAAACAACGCCGATGATGATGACGATAACGATGGCGGCGGAGGGCTTTGCGGTTAATTTCTGACGGGAGACACCATGCGGGTCGCGCGAATTCTGGTAATCGTTTTCTTGCTTTCTTTACCGTTGGCCTTTGGCTTCGCATGCGACGACGACGATGACGACGACGCCCCGGCCGCCGCCGACGACGACGACAACAACGATGACGACGACAACGACGACTCTCCCGCCCCGCTAAGCTTTTGCGCAGTCGATGAAAGCGAAATCGACGCCATCCTGGACCGGCTGACGTTGCGGCAGAAAGTCGCACAGATGTACTACACCGCCGTCAACGTCTTCCCCTGGTTCGACTTGCCGGAAGCCGCCTATATGGTCGGCGACGTGCAGGTCGGCGGCATCCATGAGGTCGTGGCGCTCACCCTTGGTTTCTGGCCCAGTTGGACCGTGCAAAACACGAACAAGCTGCAAAATATTGCGCTGAACTCCGACGCGGGCATCCCGCTGTTTATCGGCATCGATCAGGAAGGCGGCATTCCGCAGATGATGACCGGGCTCACCGGCGGTACCGACACCCCGGGCAACATGGGACTCGGCGCGACCTTTTCACCCGATGCGACCCGCCTCGCCTACGACCTGATGGCCCGTGAACTGCACGAAACAGGCATCAACCTCTCTCTCGCGCCGGTGCTCGGCGTCATGACCGACCACGAGGAAGCCTCGATGTACACGCGCTGCTTCGGGGAGAATACGGAGTGGGTTTCGCAGCACGCGGCTGCCGCCGTCGAGGCCACGCAGCGCAACCTGGTGGTCGCCACGCCCAAGCACTTCCCCGGCCAGACCGCCGCGCCGGGCGACGAACATTACGTGCGGGCCGTCTCGGAGCATTCGGAAGCGGAAATCCGGGAGATCTATCTACCGCCGTTCGTGGCGGCGATCGAGGCCGGCGCCGACATGATCATGCCCACGCACGCGCGTTACGCGGCCTGGGAGGACGAATACCCCGTGACGCTCAGCTCCCGCATGCTCACCGAGCTACTTCGTGACGAGTTGGGATTCGAAGGCGTCATCATCACCGACGACCTGAACATGGACGCTGTGGCCGGCATCGATTGGGGCGAGTTGCCCGACGTGCTGGCGATTCAGGCGGGCGCAGACATCATCATCGACATCTTCGAGGATTTCGAAGCGCGTGACGCCGGAAAGGCGGGCGACTATCCCTCGACGATCGCGGAACAAATCGATTACGTCGTCGGGGCCGTCGGCGATGGTCGGCTTACCGAGGCGCGAATCGACCAGTCCGTGCGCCGCATCCTCAACCTCAAAATGAAGTACTGCCTGTTTGAGAACCCGTTCCGCACCGTGGAAGACGTCCCTGAACGGGTTCACCGGCCGGAAGACGCGGAGTTGTCGCTGGCGCTGCATCGGCAGGCGATCACTCTGTTGCGTGACGAGGACGCGCTGCTGCCTCTGGATGTCGACGACCGCGTTTTCGTGATCACGACCGGGCCGCTGGTGACGCAGATGTACCCCGAAGCCACGTGGCCGCAAATGACGATCAAAACCCTGCTCGGCCCCATGCAGGACATCGACCCGGATGTGACCGGAATGATTTACGGAGGCACGCCGGTCGGCTTCGTGGCCGACATGCTCGTGGACGCCGCGGCGGCAAGCGGAGCGGATCTCCTCGTAATCGGCACGTACAACGCCTATTTCGACGAGGTGCAGCAAGACTTGGTCAACCGCCTGCTCGCCCTCGGGCTGCCCACGGTGATGGTCGCGCAAGCCATGCCGTACGACTTGATGGTTTTCCCCGACGTCGGTACCTACGTGGCGAGCTACAGCAATCGCGGCTTGGCCTTGCAGGTCACCGCGGAAGTGCTCTACGGCCTCTCCGAACCCGGCGGCCGGTTGCCGGTTGCGTTGCCGGGAATGTACGAAATCGGTTGGAGTGCCGCGCTCGACTAAATTTCTTCCAGCGCCGTTTTGATTCTGGCGAAAAGCCGCGCCGCCTCCTCGATCAGTGGGGGTATTTGCGATGCGCGTTCGCCCGAAGCCGCACGGGTGATTTCGGCCATGAGGTCAACCAAGCGTCGCAGTTCCAAACCGCCCGCCGCGTCTCTCATGTCCTCGGCGATTTCTTTCGCGTCTTCGACCTTCGCCGCGGCGACCGCCGCCTGCAGCGCGTCGAGCTTTTCGGCAAAGTCCTGCACGAAAAACGCGATCACTTCCCGCAACATTTCGCGGTCGTCGTCGAAGTTGCGCAGCAGGGTTTCCGCATCAACAAGCGACGGTGAAGCGACCTCTTCGGCACCGTTTTGTTCCCGCCACGCAACGATACGTCCCACGGCATCGCGCAGCGCGGCTACAGTCAAAGGTTTGCCGATCACGTCGCGAACGCCCTGCGCCAGTAGTTCCTCGCGTTGCTGTCCCGCTATCTCGCCGACTACGGCGATGACGGGAACCGCCGCCGTGTCGCCGCTGCGGGCAAGCAACTGCTCGACGTGCGGCTCGGTCGCCAGCACAAGGTCGAAACGCTGCGCCGGGATTTCCTCGGCCGCCAACGCCTTGGCTTCACAGCCCATCCTTTCCAGCAGCAGCAAGGTGATCATCCGGGACGTCGCGTTGTCGTCGAGGACGGCGACGCGCAAACCGCGCACTTGCCGTTCGCGCAAAGAATGCCGCGTGATGATCGCCGCGGCCCGCTGTTTCGGCGGCAAATCGATGTGTTCAATCACGATGCCCATGGCGTCGCGAAACTGCCGCTGCGTAACGGGTTGAGTGAGGTAAAACGAAAATCCGATCTCCCGCAGTCGGGCGGCATCGCCTCGGCGACCGACGCTTGTCACCAAGCCCACGGCCGTGTTGCGCAGGTCCGGATCGCTCTTGATCGTTCGACCCAAATCCTCGGCATCTTGCCCGTGAGAGTGGTTGACAATCAGCGCGAACTGCATGGCCTCATCTTCGCCCGCCGCCTGCCGCAAAAGAGCCGGTGCGTCGTCCATAAGCGGCACATGGCGCACGTCGCAATTCCATTCGGCAAGCCATGTGGCGAGCGGCGCGGCGGCCTCGTCGCTGTCGGATACCAAGAGCACCCGCAAGCCTTCCAAGCCCGCCGGGTCGCCCGCGTCGCGGTGGCTCAGCGACTCGACGCGTCCCAATGTGGCCCGAAAAACCAACGTCAGACCATCGCCGCCGTCGGTTTCGGCTTCCAGGCCGCCTCCCATCGCCGCGGCAATTTCGGCGGCCACCGCCAAGCGCAGTGCGCCCTCGTCGTCGAACTGCTCTTTCTCGCCGTGACTCGAACCGGCGAGCGCCTCGATCATCTTCACCGCGAGGGCCGCGTCCGCCGGCTCGACCTGCAAGTGAAGCGAGAACGCGAGGCGGGTTTCATACTGCGATTCGCCCTCCACCGCGGTTTCCAGCAACACCTCGCTGGACCCGGTGGGCGGCGGCGTGGCCAGCGCCATATTGAGTAGGGCTTGTTTCAAGCGCCCGGCGTCACCCGACACGAGCGCCGGGGTATCCGGGTGAGGCAAGAGGGTGAACGGAGCGTTTCGCTTCTGCCCAAAGAAATCGGTCAGGTTTGCCGCAACGCTATCCAACACGTCGAGCAGATCCAGAGGCTCGTCGGCCAGCACGAAATTACCCGCTTGCAGTCGCGCGAGGTCCAACACGTCGTTGAGAAGCGCGAGTAGCTCGTGTGCGCGCCGTTGCACCAAGTCAATAAGGCTTCGTTGCGAAGGATTCAAGTTGGTGTCCAACAGCGCGTTCAATTCCTCAAGCACGCCGTTGAGGGGTTGGCGGACGCGATGACTGAGACCGGCGAAAAACTCGCTGCGCGGATGTTTCGGATCGTCGCTCATGTCCGTTTCCTTCGCCTGAGAATGTTGAGTGCCTGAGCCCGCGTTGCGCCCGGGACGCCGCGGTTGAACGCTAAGCGTTCTACATCGCGCGGATTCAACCGTTGCAGAGCCCGAAAAACGAAACGCATCGGCGTTTTGGGGTGGCAGCACAGTTGGAGTTGCACTTCGTAGTAGCGGGTCCATTCACGGTTGTTGCAGATTCGTTCGACCACGTTTTGCGGCGTGGTTTTTTCCTTCACGGCCGCCAGCACTTCCCGAATGGTAATGCGTGGATTCTGCAACACCGCTTCCTGGATGATCTTATTCGGATTGCGCAGCAGGATCCGTCGGGCTTCCCGATTGCCCTTCATCGCGAGCAGCAATTTATCCACCATGTTTAATTTGGCGAGCCGCGACATTATCGACTTCGTCTTCTTCTGCTGCTTTTCGGCGTTCTCCGGCGTGACCGGTTCGTCGTCGTCTTCTTCATCCTGCATGAGGTCGTCGGCGAAAAGCATATCGGTATCGAACTCCGCGCCGGCGAGATCCGCGATTCGCACGCACGGGTGCATGCGGTCGTCCGGGATCACGAGTTTTTCCGGCCCCGGGGGAGGCGCGGCCTGTTCGACGCCCGCAGGCTGGGCCAGTCGCTCCCGCTGCTCCGGCGTCAGATCCTCGTCAAAAGCGTGACCTTTTTCGATTTCGTAAAAACGCGTCAGACGGTCGATCACGCTGCGCGGCGTACTCGGATTGACTACCAAACCCAAAAGGATGGGCGGCGACTGTAAGATTGCCCGCTCATTGCCCGCAATGATCGTCAGCACGCGTTCCAAGCGAGAGGTTTCAGCAAGATACGCCAAGGTCGCGGCGGCGACGTTTCGATGCAACGCCACCTGTTCGTAAATGTGGTTGTTGTCGAAGCCGCGGGTGGCAATAAAGTGAAGCAACTTGGGGTTCGTTTCGCCGCTGATGCCGATCAGAATGAGGCTTTCCGGTAACTCTTTGAGGCTTTTCTGCGCCTCTTTCGCCACTCGCTTATCCTTGTCGCCGGAAAGAAAAAACAGGGCGATCAGCAGTTCCTTGGTGCCCAGCGGAATGAGCCCCTTGGCCATGGCGATTCGTTTGGCCGGCGGCACATCGGGAGGAATCCGACGCTGCAATGAGGGCGTCAATTCGTCCCAAGTCAACCGTTGAAACTTCACCATCAAGGTCGCCTATCGTGTGTTGAAACCAAAACTTCGCCGCGCCTGGTTTCCGGCCCGGTCCGTTAACGTGATTTCGGCTTTATGCGCGCCGGTCTTGAGCGCCCAGTAGATTTCGGCTCCCCCGACGCCCCGGCCCGGCTCGTAGTAAGCCAACGCCGACTTGCCGTCAATGAGAACCTGCGCCGCCTGCCACGTTAGCCCCGACAGATCGTCGCTCGCCGAGAACGTCACCACCGCACGCCCGCGGCCGCGTCGAACATTGGAGATCGCCGGCACGTTGCCGTCCCCAGCAAGGCAGAATATGCCGAATTCGCTGGTTCGGGCCGCCACGTAGCCGCGCGGTCCGTCGTCGATCGGCTCGAGCCATTCCGCTTTATCCCGCTTCCAATGGACGATCCCAGGCCGCGGTCCCACCGCCTCAGTTTCCGGCAACCGGAAGCCGACGAGGTGGTCGCGTCGCATCACCGTGCCGGGGTCGCTGACGGTGTAGCACGTCGACCCCACGAGCGGCGACTCGCGCCGAACCACGTTGATTCGAACCGGCTCGTAAAAGCTGAATTCTTCGCCCGCGATGTAGAAAGCGCCGTCGTCGACAGCGACGCGCCGGTTGTTGAACAACCCATGGGAGCCCTCGCCGCGCGCCGCGGTCTTGGTTACATCGCCTGCTTCAACCTCTATGGCCAACGTGAAAGAAGACGAATTGCCCGCCGCGTCGGCCACCGCAACCTCAACCTTATGCGGTCCCGGCGGCAATCGGTCGAAGGTGCCGGCGGCCGCCGCCGAGAAAAACGGGATATCCACCGGGTAAGGATTGTAGGCGCGGTGGAAGAGACGCTGTTTCGCGCCCACGTCGTATTGCGCCCATATCAGCGACTTCTCAAACCAACTCCACTGCTCGTAGCGAGTCTCGAAAAACGGCTCGCCGTCTACGACCACGCCGATTCGATACGGCGCGAACCGTCGCCCCTTGGAGCGAGTGCGATCAAAAGCGTCTACCGCGAGGCCGACGCGGCCTTTCACCCGTATCGGATTGGCGACGGCGTTTCCCGCCGGAATGGGAACCACCCGGGAGCGAGCCGCGCCCGCCACGCGCGCATCGGGGCTCACGGGCACGACCAAAGCCGCACGGATCGTCGGGGCGAGATGATCCTCGACCGGAAAACCGTTGGTCAGCGGATTCAAGTTCACGATGTCGTCGTCACGCAGTTCGAAATGCAGGTGCGCGGTCGAGGTGCCGGTATTGCCGCCATAGGCGATCACTTCACCGCGGGCGATGGGAATCGTGAGTTCCCATTCTTCGAAGTAGTAATCCAGACGACGCAGTCCCTGGCGGCGGCGCAGGTCTTCGCCGATTTGTTGTAAGCGCGGGCTGAAGCGGTCGAGGTGGGCGTACACGGCGACCCGCTTGTCGGGCATGCGCACATAGAGCGCCTTGCCGTAACCGTGGCGATTATCGCGAATGCGCATAAGCACGCCGTCGCCTACCGCAACAATCGGCACGGTGCCGACGCGGCCGTGCAAACTCAAGTCGATGCCGGCGTGCGGGTGATCGTTACGCTTGTCGCACATGACGCTGGTGAGTTCGACGGCAATTCCCCGCGTCGGCCACAAATACCCGCCCGCCGCCGCCAGCGTGGTGGCAAGCAACAAGATCACCGGAAACGCCCATCGCCAAGTTTGATGCAACAACCGGGCTCCTTTCGTGTCTGAAAATAGTGCCGTTTTCGTAAGGGAAAAACCAGCGCCCCAGGCAATTCGTCCCGGCGCGTTGCTAGTTGGGGCGGTTTTTTGTATACTTCCAGGTCTCACCAGGAGATAATTGGATGTTCAAAGTAGGTGATACAGCGGTTTATCCGGCCCACGGGGTTGGAATCATAGAGGGCATTGAAAAAAAGGCGATCGGTGACGTCGTCTACACTTTCTTTATGCTCCGCATTCTCGAAAACGATTACATCATCATGGTGCCGACGGACAACGCCGAGAAGGTGGGTCTACGGCATGTGGCCGGCAAGAAGGAAATCCAAGAGATCTGGAAGATATTGCGAAACACGAAAGTGAAGATCGACAACCAGACTTGGAACCGCCGCCAACGGGACTATACCGACAAGATAAAAACCGGTTCTCTGAAACAATTGGCAACGGTGCTTCGCGACCTGTACGTGCTAAGCAAGGGCAAGGACCTGTCCTACGGTGAGCGCAAGATGCTCGAGCAAGCGCGCTCGCTTCTGGTCGGCGAAGTTGCCGCCTCGACCAATCAAAAAGCCGAACGTGTCGTGTCCAAGATCGAGGCCCTCTACAATTGATGCGCGCCTTCGTTTCGTATGCTGTTGAGATGAAATTTTAGAGAGAGGTTTGGGCATGCGACTGAGACTCGGACTGCTTCTCGTGATTTTGGCGCTCTGTGCTTCGCTCGCTCTGGCCGCCGACCTCCAAATTTGGCCGAAGATCGAAGGTCTGCCTAATTTTTATGTCGGCCTGCCCGATTCCATTAACGGCCAGCACCCCATCGACCGCGAATCATACGGCGAAGGCTGGTTTTGGATGGCCGCCTACGACGACGGCGCCTACTCATTCGCCAATTTCATGATCAGCAACATCGGTCCCGGAGACAACAAGGGCACGGTGGACTTCACGCTCTGGGAACCCGACGGCAACACCTACCTGGACCGCGTGCCGTTCCATCGCGGCTCGGTAACGACGGCCAAAGACCGTCTCGACGTGACGGTCGGCAAAAACCGGGTGTGGGGCTCGCATCCCAATTTCAACGTCAAAGTCAACACCGACAAGCTCGGTGCGGACCTCGCCTACAAGGCCGAACTACCCGGCTTCGCGGTAAACAGCGGCCGCGTCGTGTACGGCGACGTCGACGATTACTACTCGGTTTACACCACTATACCGCGCGCCAAAATCAGCGGCACGCTTCGTACGCCAAAGGGTACGCGCCAGGTTACGGGGCGCGGATACAGCGACCACGGCATTGTTACGATGCTGCCCCATCACTACTCGAAGGCGTGGCATACGCTGCGCTGTTTCGACGACAAGTACACCTTCGACATTCTGGAATTTACGACGCCGGGGAAATGGGGCGCCAAACGCGTGGCGCTGACGATTCTGGGCAAGGACGGCAAGATCCTTTACGGCGGCAGTCGTTATACGTTGACGCCCAGCGGCATCAAAAAGGACGCGAAGTTCGGTCTGTCCTACGGTACGCGCTACGACTTCGCCATCGACCGACCCGGCAAGGTCAAAATGGACGGCCATTTCAGCATCAAAAAGCAGATGCACGCCATCGACCTGCTTTCCCAGCTAAGCTTGATCGAGCGCAAAGTCGCGGCGCTTTTCAGTAAGTCGTACATCTTGCGCTTCGTGGTTGAAGTGCAAGCCGAGGTTACACTGCCGGACGGCAGCCGGGACACGTTTACTGCCCCCGGCGTCGCCGAGGTCATCCACCTGCGGTAACAATGAACGCAACACACGTCGGTCGTCTACACGCTTTCACCGCCTCGCTGCCGGGGTTGCGACGCCTTGCGGCCGGACCGGATACGGCCCGTTTGAGTCGCCGTTACACCTCGCCGCTACGGCGTTTTCTTCACCAGCTTTTTGCCGAAGCGAATTTGGAAAACGCTGACGACGGCTTTCGCTTCACGATTCGTAATCCGTGGTTGCCACAAAACCTGCTGAACGTCGAAATCGTCTTGGACGGTCGCCGCGTCGACGGCTCGCGCGTCGCGTTGGGCGGCAACAAGACCGCTGCGGGGCACCTGAATTTCGCCGCGCCGATCACGGTGACGGTCGCCGGCAAGCGCCTGGGCAACGGCCGTCATTTTCTCGCGCTGACGCTCGTCGGTACGACCGCGACCCTGCCCCTGCCGCAGGTGCCGGTCTTCATGGAAGGCGACCGCGGCCATATCGCGCTTGACCCGGATTCCACTCAGGAAGACGTCGCGGCGATTGTTCCCTTCGCGTATAATGACGCTCTCTGTTTGCTCACTTCCGAGAAGCACCGCGATTGGCAAATCGGCCACCTGCTGGAAGTCATACGCAGCCTCGAAGCCGACCCGCGCGGCGTTTACGCCCTGCCCGATATCGCCGCCGTTCGATTGCTGGCGGTCCATCAACCCGCGGCGTTTGCCACGCTGAAACAAATGATCGAAACCCAGCGCGTTGAGATGGTCATGGGGTTCATGGCCGAGCCTGGTTTCTCAGGTCTCGGCGGTGAATCCGTCGTCCGGCAGGTCACTCGTTGGCAAACCCTCGCGACAGAATTGCTGGGACGACACGCCCCCGTTGCCTGGCTGCCCACCGCCCCGGCCGCACCGGCGACGCTGCCGCAGGTCTTACGCAAAGCCGGTTGCGAATCCTTAGCCATCGGCTGCGCCGCGCCGCACGGCACCCCGGCCCGTTTTTCGTGGGAAGGCCTCGACGGCACGCGCCTGCGTTGCGCTCGTTTGACGCCCGTAAACGCCTCTTTCCCCCTGCCGCTGGCTCCGGTCCCGACTGATCCCGACCAAGGCCAACCCCTAGGAGCGGCGGCATCGGTTTCGGGTTCGTTACCCAAAATCTCCGGTGCCACGTCGCCCGGCCGGTTTTTTGTCGGTTTGCCCGAAAAGACTTTACCCGTCGTTCGCGGAAGTTTCGTCGCCGAGGATCTCGGTGCGGCGCGTCCCGCTTTGCGCCGAATGTTGCGACAAGCCGAGACCGCCGTTACGGACCTCGAGCGGTTGCCGGTGATTCTCGATGAGTCGCTGGACGCTTCCACACAGCAGTTCCTGGCTGACGCTTGGGACCAACTGCTCGACGCTCAGCGTTACGGCGTCGTTTCCGGAGCCGTCACCACGGAAGTAGCCGCCGACCTGACGCATCGACTAAGGAACATCGTCGAACATTGCGCGATGGTGCAAAACGAGATGTTGACCCGCCGCGCCCGTGCGGTTTCGGCGCCGGATTCCGCGACCGGAGCCGTGATCGCCTTGAACACGCTGCCATTCTGGCGGGATCAAATCGTCACCGTGGCACTGCTGGCCGAAGACGGCGTATTGCCCGACCTCTTCGACGGCAAGTATCGGCTGGCCAAGCAAGTGCTGCACACCGAAACGTACGCTGACGGCGAACTCAAGCGAGGCACAGTGGCGTTTCGACTTGCGGTTCCGCCGCTGGGATATCGCGTCGTATGGACGCAACCCCAGTTAACGCTGCCCGACGCCCCGGCGCGGGCCGTAGCGCGGGCCGAGACGCACTGCTTGGAAAACGGTTGGCTTACCGTGGAGTTTGATCCAAGCACGGGCGCTGTGGCGACGATTACCGATCGTCATCGCAAGCGCGTTTATAAGCTGAACGACGCGGGACTGCTGAGTTTGCTCGGAACCGGCGTCACGCCGTCCCAACACTTTCAGGTACAAAGCGCGACCGTCGTCGAAGGCGGGCCGCTGCGTTGCGTTCTGCGTTTCGCGGGCTCGTTGGGCGACCGCGAAGCGGAGATCCTTTACACGCTGTCGCAAACCAGCAAAGCGCTGAGCGCCGAAGCGCGAATCACGGGAGCGGTCGGCCCAGGTCGCCTGGCGGTGCGCGTGCCGCGACTAAAAGGCGCGGGCCACATCGTCGCCGAGATTCCCTACGGCCAAAGCGAGTGCGACGGCGGGCGAACTCCGGCGGGCAACTATTTGGACATCGATCCGCCGGGTCACGGACTAACCATACTCAACCGCGACGGCGCCGCGTTCGAAGTCACGGACAAGCACGTGCTTCTGCACCTGGCGTCGCACTTGGATCGCATTCATTGGCTGCGCGACACGCCGGTGCCGCTGCCCGAACGGGCCGAGTTTAGCTACGGTTTTTTCCCGCACGAGAATCCAACCGGCCCGGCGCTGGTTTTCCGACGCGGTCTTGATTTCACGACGCCGCTACTGGTCGCCCACACGTTGGTGGACGCAGCCGTGGCGACCGAAAAGATTCCCCGCGCAGCCGCCGCGCTGACGCTCTCGCCGGACAATATCCAGGTGGGCGCGGTGTATCGCGAGGCCGACGGCGCCATCGTTTTGCGGCTTGTGGAACGTGGCGGCAAGGACTGCTACGCCCAGTTGAAGATGCATCGTCCCCACGGAAAGATAGAGGCTACGGACTTGCTCGGGCGGCCGGTCAAAGCGTACGAGCCGGGACGATGGTTCAAGAAAAAAGGCGTGATTGATCTGCGTTTTCGCGCTTTCGAGATCAAGACCCTTCGTTTTCATCCGGCGTGAGGCGCTTGAAGAACACGAGTTCGAATCCGTAATGGCCGCCGTCCTCCGCGAACAGATGCCCGGATTAGTACCACCACTCCGAGCGAAAATCGTCGTGCGCGTAGTGGTCGCGCGGCAAGTCGATCCCGTTCTTTTCCGTGATGCGATCGTAATCCACGGCTTTCAGGCAACCGACCGCGGCCAACGCGAGGAACACCAACCAAACGCTTTTTCGCATCAAACTATGTTTCCTTTCGTCGCATCCGCGCCATGATAATCGTGATCGCCAAGCCCAGCAGGCCGAGGGCCGAGACCAGCCAAGCCGCCGCCCGCAGCTTCGTGCTTCCGAACCAAAATTCGACGTCGAAGTCCCCCGCTGGCAATGTCACGTTGACGAGTCCGTCCCGATCTCCGGCCGCTGTTGTCAGGTCGACTCCGTTGACCCGCGCTCGCCAGCCGGGGTACCAGAAACGGTGCAATTGCAGGTCGCCCGTTTCCCTCATCGTGACCTGCGCCCGATAGCGACGCGGCCCGACACGTTCGATGTCGGTGACCGTGCCCCGCGGTGCGGTAATCCGATTCGCCGCCGGGCGGCGCGGCAATAGTTTCACGCCGGCGGGCAGGAAATCGTCGCGCGCGGTGGCGTTGATCCGCGTGTTTCTGATGTGCTCGATGCCGAATTCATCCGCCGGGCGTGCGAATTGTTTCTTCTTGACGCGTTGGTCATATGCCGCTTGGCGATAGCCGCGAAATCGCTGCTGCTCGCGGTTATACAAGAGGTGCTTAGCGTAGGTGTACGGGAAGTACGTCACCAGCGGCAACGCAATAAAACAGAGTGCGAGCCCCAATCCGACGCCTTGTTTCACGTGCTCGGCCAGCCACTGCGCCACCGGCGCCGCCACGAGCGAGGCTGCCAGCGCCGCGGGCAACAGAAAACGCCAAGGGAACTGCACGAAGGCGAGTAACGGGATCAGTCGCCACATCGGCTCCGATACCGCGTGGCACATTGCTAATGACGCAAGCAGCGCGCCCCACCAGAAAAAGAGCGTGCCGCGCCACTTTTGGGACCAGACGAGCACCCAAATCGACGCCGCTAAGCCCACCCAGTGAGCCAAACCCAGTTGGAAGGACATGGTGTCGTCCAACCCGGCCCGCGACCCACCGTGTCCCCAGGTCAACGAGAAGAATTGCTTGAGATAAACGAAATGATCCCAATAGACGAAGTAGCCCTGCGTCAAGCTGCGCTTGGATTGCACGAAGCCGGTTTCGGCAATCGCCGGCAGCCAGAAGAACGCGGCCAGCAGCAATCCCCACAGCCCGGCGAGCGCGCCGTACAGCGGGCCGACGTAGCCCTCGCCGCGATGCCGGATGGTCAAGAATATCCACCATGCGGCCAGCAGCGGAGCTGTGATCATCGCCGTGATGTTGTGTGTCAGCAGCAAGAAGGCGCAACCGATCGCGCCCGCCGCCATGCGTCCGGGCGAGCGGTCCCGCACCGCGCCCAGGATTCCCCACAGCGCCAAGGGCAGCCAGGCGAAGGCCACCGCTTCGCCGAAAGCATGCCGCGCCAGCACGTCGGTGAGGTGGTAGGGGGCCATCACGTAGTACGTGCCCGCCGCGGCCGCCGCCCAGGGGCCGAAAAGTTCCCGCGCCAGCAGCGCGGCGAAAAGCCCGGAGAGCAAGATCGTCAAGCCGTGGGTCAGCTTGATGGCCACGGGCACACCAGCCCCCAGCAGCACGAACAGTTCGGTGATCCAATAGGTCAGCGGTGCGTAGAAATGAAAAAGCAGGCTGCCGTGCCCGGCGTAGAAGGCTTCGGCGAAACGCGGCCACACATCGCCCTCGCGGACCGCCGCGTCCAAAACGATCTGGCGATAGAAATCCATGTACGCGCTGTGTCCGGCCAGCATCCCGGTGTTCCACCATTCGCGCGTGACGACCAGCGTCGCCGCCACGACAAAGAGGTAGGGCCAGGAGTCTTTGAGCCGCTCGCGCAAACCATCGCCTTTCATATTTGGATCGGTGACATTTTGAGGAAATTCGGCCCCGGGGCCAAGCCCGGTCTATTGGGCTTCCGGATACCCGCCCTCGCCCTTGAATTCATCCTCGGCGACGCCCTTCTCGAACTTGTAGCCGCGCCGCTCGGCCTCGGCGACGTAGCTTCCCTCGGCGAGACGAATTTCGTTGTCGGGTCGGATGACGATCGCGCCCGCGCCGGCCACCGGGCAGACCGTCTCGCACTGCCCGCAACCGTTGCACCGCGTGCGGTCGACGTACGGGCGTCGCTTACCCTGTTCATCTTGCACGAAAAATATCGCGTTGTACGGGCATGCCTCGTCGCACACCAGGCAGAATCGTTCCCCCGCCCATACGACGCAGCGCTGCTGATCGATCACCGCCGTGCCGATTTTCGCATATCGTTTTTCATAGAGGTCCAGCGGGCGGATCGCGCCGGTGGGGCACACCGATCCGCAGACGTTGCACCCTTGGTCGCACGGTCCGACGCGCATCCGGTGCAGCGGCGACCATAGCCCCTCCAGGCCGCTTTCGAACCAATCCGGCTGCAGCGTATTGGTCGGACAAGCTTTCACGCACTGCCCGCATCGGATGCAGCGTTTGCGAAACTCGTCTTCCGGTAGTGCGCCGGGCGGGCGCAGCAAGGTGTCGCTTTGTACGGCCCGCGCCGGGCTGCCGTGAAACAGCAGCGCGCCGAAAGCGCCGCCGGCCAAACCGGCCAGCAGCCGCCGCCGTGTCAAATCCAGCGGCCGCCCCAGGCGAAGCAAAGGCGAACCCGGGCCGAAACGAACGACGTGCAGGTGACAATCGGTCACGCAGCGATTGCAGTTGATGCATTCGGCGGGGTCGTATTCGAACTCGTTTTCGCCGATGGCTCCGGTTTCGCAAACGCGCCGACATTTACCGTCGTGGTCGCACGCCGCGCCGACGTGCCGCGGAAAGGGAGTCAGCCGCGCCGCCAGCCCCAGCAACGCGCCGAGCGGGCAGACGCTGCGGCACCAAAAGCGCCGTTGCACGCGGTTGAGCCACAGGATACCCACAAGCATGATCGCGGCGACGATCGCCCCCGAAGACAGCAGCGGCTGGTGCAGGTCGAGATAGTACAGAGTCAGCCAATCCGCTTTACCGGCCAACGGCCGCATGGCGTCGAGCCCCGCATTACCGACAAACGCCGTTGCCGGGTGCAGAAGATACGCGCTGATCCGCGTAAACAGGGCGATGGGGTCAAAGAGGAAAGCCAGCCCGTAGCCGGCGGCCGCCGCGGTCATCACGATCAGCAGGTGAACGTACTTGAACCACCGGCCGACTCGTTCGTGGTTGCGATAGCGCCGCTTCCCTTTGCGCTGAAGCAGGTCGTCGGCGAGTTCGATGGTCGTTCCCAGCGGGCAAATCCAACCACAGAAGAACCGCCCGAGCAGCGCCGTCGCCGCCAGAATGACGAACGCCGCACCCAACCCCGCCACGGCGGTACGGGCCGCGAGCGAGGCGCCGATAAGCAGCAGCGGGTCCATCCGTAAGAACAATTCAACGGGCACCGGTGTTTTCAGCGGGTACGTCGTCAAGCCGATCAGAACGAAGAAGACCAGCAGGAAGAAAAGCTGAAAACCGCGGCGCACGCTCATCACGCCACCGTCAGAATCGGGATCCAGGCCGTGGGAATCGTGCCCACCCCGGCCTCGGCCGCGAGTCGAATGTGCGGCACATCCTGTGGTTTGAGCGCGCGTCCGTTCCACTTGGCAAGTTGCACTGCGACGCTGTCGATGGCGACGTGATCGGTACCGCCGATGATGGTGAACAATTCCTTGATCTCGCCGGGGCCGCCGGGGCCGCCGGTGGTCAGCGCGCGCGTGGCATCAAGAATAATCAGCTTCGGTTGGATATACGTGGCGAAGTCGGCGATCGCCTGGTGCAGGTCCATATCGGCGTGCCAGGTGCGGCGATTTTTGACGGCGCCCATCCAGTTTTTCAAGCTGAAGGACACCAAGGCTCCGCCGTGGCTTTTCGCGACGGGCACGTTGATCAGACAGTCGCACTCGAGAATCGGGCGCATCACTTGGGCTTTTTTCAATTGCTTGCCGCGCGGAATCACCACCTCGGCGAAATAGCGCGCGTCTTTGAGCAATTTGACGTGTACGTCGTCGAGTTTACCCAGCACTTCTTCGTACCCGTTGCGCGCCGCGCACGCGATGGCGGGATGCACGGGGTTGTCGAGCACCTGCACCGACTTCGCGCCGGCTTCCAACGCCATGATCGCCAGCACGCGCACGACATTGGGGTCGGCTGTGGCAGCGCGCAATGGCGGCACCGCGAAACCCATATTCGGTTTGATAACGACTTTGTCGCCCTTGCTCACAAAGCGTCCCATACCGCCCAGCGATTCGACGACTTTCTTGACTGTCTCCAATTGTTTGCCTTTGTATGCCACGATCGGCGCCCCGGCCCGGGCCTGAGTCGGCAACACGGCCCCGGCCGCCGCCACGGCCATCGCCTGTAATACTTGTCGACGCGTGAAATCCATTTGTTGCTCCTTCTTTGCTCGTTGGGTCATCATCGCCGAAACGAGCGGCGTCTTTCAACAGCGGTCGGCGATTGCGACGACCTCGCAACAAACTCACTTCAACGCGGCGATCGCCTCGCGCAGCCGCTCCACGAGCACGTAGTCGTTGCCGGTCATCGCGCCCATGCGCACGTGCGGTTTGGTCTCCATGCCGTGAAAATCGCTGCCGGCGGTATGTAGCAAACCGAAGCGCCGCGCCGCATTCAACCAGTACGCGGTTCGTTCGGCGTCGTGATACGAGCAAATCGCCTCGATGCCGACAAGTCCCGCAGCAATCATTTTTTCCAGCGCCTCCAACGGAATTCGATTCGGATGCGCCACGACGGGAACCGCCCCGACCTCGCGCAATCGGGCGATCGCCTCACGGGTCGGCAAGTTGGCCGCAGCCACGTCCGCCGGTCCGCCTTTGGCCATGACCTCAAAATAGAAGCGAATGTAAGCGTTTTCGTCCGCCGCCACATTCAAATAGGGCTGCACGAGGGGATGCGCGAGGTTGGCCGCGTGCCGCACGAGCACGTTGAAAAAGGTCGACCCGGTCGGCAGGCGTCCACTGGATTCGGCAAGCACTTCATCCAGCGTCAGCTCCAGCCCCAGCTCGACGAACTTGGCCACTCGACGCGCGGCCTGCTCGTGAAACAGGGCGGTGATCTCGTCGAACCAGGCGCGAACGTCGGGACGTTCCGCGTCGACCCCGTACCCGAGCAAGTGGAGTTCGAGACCGTCCAGTTCGGTGTTCAACTCCACAGCGGACACGAACTCAATGCCGGTTTCGCGACTCAGCCGCCGTCCTTCCGGAAGCGCCGCGAGGGTGTTGTGGTCGGCGAAGGCGATACATCGCAAGCCCAATTCGGCGGCCATCGCGAATAGTTCAGCGGGCGTGTGCTGGGCGTCAGCGCTGGCGTCGGTATGCAGGTGCAGATCAATCATTCCCGGTCCTTATGCGTTGCCCCCGGCGCGTCACCGGGCTAAGCTAAGATAAACCATTCGCTCTTGGTGACACAAGAAAGGGTTCGCTATGGTACGTATCGAAATCCTGGTGATTGGTCGTGAGATTTTAACCGGCCGCACGTTAGAGGCTGACGGCAACTGGATTGCCAGGCAGATTTCTTCCATGGGCGGCCGCATCGCGCAGATTTCGGTTATCGACGACGATCAACACGAGATCGCGGCGCGGCTTCACGAGGCCCGCGAACACGGCGCCGATCTGGTTATCACAACCGGCGGCCTCGGTCCGACTTACGACGACGTCACGGCAGCCGGTATCGCCCAAGCGTTGAACGTGCCTCTCGTTCTGCATCAGAGCGCCCGCGATTTCATTGAGGATAAATACCTCGAACTGCATCGCAACGGCATGGTGGAACGCGGTGATTTAACGCCGGAGCGCGAGAAAATGGCCATGCTGCCGCAAGGTGCCGAGTGGATCGATAACCCGGTCGGCGTCGCGCCCGGCATTGCCGTCACCGATAACGGCATGGAAATCGTCGCCCTGCCCGGCGTGCCGAGCGAACTGTACACCATGTTCGACCTCGCCCTCGGTTTGAAGTTGGCGCGCACCTTCGGCGATTCCGGGTTCGCGGAACTCACGCTGGCGACCGAACAACACGACGAGTCGGTACTCAGCCCCATCATCGAAGCCTTGTCGGCCAAGCATCAGGGCTTGCACATCAAGTCGAATCCGACGTATTTCGGCGACGTGGAAGGGATCAGCGTGACGCTCTCCGCGTATGCGCCGACGCAAAACGCGGCCGAGGCCACAGTTCGGCAGGCGATGACGGAAATGGAAGCCGGTTTGGCGAAGCAGCAGGAAACCGACGAGTAATCGCCTATTTCTCCGCTGAGGGCAGCGGTCCGACGCGGGCAATCACCATTCGTTGCAGGTCGATGTACTTGCGGGCGGCCTTCGCCACTTGCTCCGAAGTCACCTTGCGAATTTTCTCCGCTTGCCGCTGATGCGCGCGATACCCCAGGCCGAGCAATTCGTTCAAGCCCATGGTCAGCGCGATCGATCCCGCGGTTTGCAGATCGAGTTGCAGACTGCCGATCAGCATGCGTTTGGCGCGCTCGAATTCTTTCCCCTTCGGCGGCTTGGCAACGACCCGCTCGAGTTGCTCCAACAACGCGTCCTGGGCGGTCTCGGCGGTTTGCGGACCGGTACCGATGTAGACTCCGAATGAACCGCGCTCGATGCCCTCGCGGTGAAAGCTGAAAACGCTGTAGGCCAGATGCTTGCGGTCGCGCAATTCCATGAACAGCCGGCCGCCCTGGCCCGACAACGCGGCATTGAGCACCTGCAAAGCGTATTCGTCGGATTGGCCGATGCGGCACCCCAGGAAACCGACAAGCAGATGCACTTGTTCCTTGTTCATCGTGCGATCCGCGGTAAGCACGCCTTGGGGAGGCGTCGGGGCGGCGATCTTCGCCTCGCGAAATATTTTTTTCCGCATTTTGCCGAAATTCTCCTGCGCCTGTTCCAACACTTCCTCGAAACGCACGTCGCCGGCAATGGAAATGATCAAATTCGCGGGGCTGAGTAAACGCCGCCAATACTTGGCGAGGTTTTCGTTGTCGAGCGATACGAGACTGTCTTCGGTTCCCAGCAGGTTCCGTCCGTAAGGATGGCTCGGGTAAAGATGTTCCAGGAAGAGATCGCGCACGACTTGAGAGGGCGAATCGAGCCGCTCACGCACGTGCCCGATGAGCTCCTCCTTGGCGCGTTTGAGCTCGGTCGGTCGAAAGGCCGGCTGCAACATGGCTTCGGCAACCAGGCCCAAACCGATGTCGAAATCACGAGATAAGAACTCGGCGGCCACGCCGATGGAATTGTACCCGGCCACACCGTGCACGGCGCCCGCCATACCTTCGACGATTTTCGCGAACGAAATGGCGCTCTTCTCCTTCGTTCCCCGAGCCAGCATGTTGGCCGTCAAATTGGACAGGCCGTGTTCGTTTCGCGGCTCGTAACGCGCGCCCCCGAGCATCAGCGTGCGCATGGCGACGATCGGCGCGTGGGCTGTTTCCTGCACGAGCAGGGTCACGCCGTTGGCGAGCACGGTTTTTTTCAGCCGTCCGCGCCGGCCTTTTTCGCCAACGAGCGCCGGCGAGGGAGCGGGCGGCCGCGGCTTGGCGGTTCCCCTTTTTTCCCCGTCGACGAGTTGGGCCATCTTTTGCGACATGGCGTCCAGTTCGCGCGGGTGGAGACTGTAATTCTTGGGAATAAGAGCCGTCGCCGTCAGATTATGGTGGCTCAATACCTTTTGCGCCGCGTCGCGCAGTTTTTCGCGGTTAGCGGACATGACGCGCTGCAAATACTCACGCACCAGGTGAATATCTTCGGTCATGATGACCGAATACCCGAGCGCCTGGCAGATGCCGCCGGCGGTCTCGCGGCGTCCGATGAACGAGGCTTCGATACTGCGGCGCGCGCGGTCGAATTCATCTTCGCGGACCAGTTCGGAACGCAGTCGGTACACTTCGGTCAGGATGGCGGAATACGCTTGGCGCAGCAGGTCCGGACTGGTCACGGCGTCGACGCCGAACACGCCGGGGTCGCGCGGGGCAAACACGTGGGCGGATACCTCGTGCACGAGCCCCTTGATCGCTTTGACCCGGTGTTCCAGCCTCGAACTGTACCCGTGGCCCAGAATAATCGAGAGCAAGTCTAGTTCCGCCGCCAGCGGTTCGTCCCATTTGGCTCCGTGCCACGCCAGATACAGATGCGCGGTGCGGATGGGATCTTGAATCACCTGGCCACGGAATTTCGTTTGTGCAGGTTCGACTGCTCGCTCAAGCCTACGGACCGGAGCCGCATCCATGGATGAAAAGAGTCGTTTGATGAGCTTCAACGTGGCGTCGGTATCCAGGTCGCCGGCCACAGTCAGCACCATATTATCGGGGCGGTAATACTTGGAATAAAAGCGCAGCACGGCGCGCCGGTTGGTTTTCTTCAAGACGCTGGGCAATCCCAGAATCGGTCTCCCGTAGGGATGCGCTTCGAATGCTTTGGCCCAACACGCTTCCGAGACCAGGAAATTGGGTAGGTCGCGATAGAGCTTCATTTCCTCCAAGACGACCTGTATTTCTTTTTTGAGTTCCTTGCTGTCGAAGGCGGCCGACGACATGGCATCGGCGAGAATATCCAAGCCGACCTTGAGTTCGTCTCGGCCCAACGTGAGGTAATAGCAGGTTTGGTCGTAGGAAGTGAACGCGTTGATTTCCCCGCCGGAGCCTTCGATCTCGGCGGCGATCTCGCCCACGCCTCTCCTTTTCGTGCCCTTGAAAATCATATGTTCGTGCAGGTGCGCCAAGCCGGCTTCCCGCAGCTTCTCGTCGGCGCTTCCCACGCCCACCCATACGGCCATCGACACGACCGGCGCAAAGCGCACTTCCTGCACAACGACCCGTAGGCCGTTGGGCAAGGTTAGGAGGACGGGCTCGCCTGACTCTCGATTCCGGCTGCTTGTGTTTTTTGCCACAGATCTTCCCTCACCATGAGATTAACGTGCCATCCGGGAAAAACCGGATAGGTGCCGAATTCGTGGTATTCGGCTTTGTATTGCTCGGCGTATTTCTTTTTTTCCTTATTCCGCACAATCACGACCGCGCTATTGACCGGCTTTTTGTTCGGGTTGCGCCCCACTTTCACCTTGCGGTAATCGTGCAGGTACAGTCGCCCCGGGTTCTTGGAACCCGCCGATAAATGGATCGGCAGTTTTTTCCCACGCCCATCCGCAGCGGCGATTCGGTCGAGATCGTCGATCAAGTCCTCGTACTCCCGCACGGTTTGGACGTAAACGATCTCGTGCTGCCGCGGTCGGCTTTGATCGTTGTGGTTGTAGTCATACTCGTGAAAATTCACTTTGTACGAATACGCTCCCTGCACGACCAGCGCCGCCAACGCCGCACCGGCCAAGACAGCCCGCAGCCAGTTTCGCGGCAGCAGGCGCCACAAATCGTTCAGCCCGTCGGCCGCCAGCAAAATCACCGCGATGCCTATGGTCAACACGCACCACGGAGTCTTGTACGGAATCGCGCTGTACAGTCCAAGGAGTCCCACCGCCACAATCGCCAGCACCAACGTCGTCGGCTTCCGCTTCCAAACGCCTCGCACCAGCGCCCAAGCGGCCAAAGGCAGCGCCGGCCAATAGTACGTCACCAGTAACTCGCCGAAATAGTACCACACTTTGACGTGAGTAGCCTTTTTTACGCCCGTTTCGAACCAAGGCATATAGGCCCGGAAGAAGTCCACCGCCCCCTGCGGATGGGACAAAAAGCTCGTGAACAACAGCACCCAAAGGGAAACGGCGATGCCTACGCCCCAAATCACCGGATGAAAACTCTCGCTTCCGAACAACCGCCCCACGGCCAGCGGTTCTTTCGTGCCGCCATAGGTCGAAGCCAGCCACGCGGTCACGATGGCCGGCGCCATGACCAGGACGTTGAACGCCGTGGTCTCTTTGTTGGCAAAACCGACCACCCACGCGACATAAAACGCGACGATCAACCACGGTCCGCCGCGCCGCGAAGCACGAAAAAAGGCCCAAAGCATCGCAACGGTCGCAAAAGCGAAGTAGACCTCGTGAATAAACGTTCGGTCGAAATATACCGAGGCCGGGTTAATCGCCAGCGCGGCCGCCGCAAAAAGCGCCCCAATTTCGCCGAGAATCGGGCGCATTAGCAGGAGCAGTAGGACGGTTAATACGCCGAAGAGCGCCGGCGTAAAGCGCAACGCGGTCTTGGAATATCCGCCGATCAACGCCGCCGGTAAGCCCGCGAAGTACAAAAAGGGGCCATGATACGCGGTCGGATTGTAGTGATAGACGCTTTTTTCGACCAGTTTTTTGGTAAATGCGTAGTTGACGCACTCGTCGTGATGCGCTGGTTTCAAGCCTAATTGAGCAAAACGGAAGGTGACCGCGGTTAACAAAATAATTGCGGCCAACGCCCAAAACCATCGACTGGAGTGATTCATCGGCGCATCTTGGCATAGGCCATCAAACCGGTCAACGGGAAGCGTCGGCCGAACGTGGAGACTGAAATATCTTTCCGTATCAAGCAAATCCGCACCATGCCTGACAAAGTACTTGAACAATAGCGCCATTCCCGGCTATGATGCATGGGGGTGGTGAATCCCTTGACATTGTGAACGCTTACTCGCAATGTAACGGGGTTTTGTATTAATTGATGAACAGGCGTGAATCACCGTTCCATACGGATCGGCGACGATAGACTGCAAGGATCATTTGAATGATCTTAGATGCGTTATTCGGGATGTTCTCGAACGACCTGGCGATCGACTTGGGTACCGCCAATACCCTGGTGTACGTCAAGGGCCGGGGCATTGTGTTTTCCGAACCCTCGGTGGTCGCCGTGCAAAAAGACGTGCGCGGCATCAAGCGTGTGCTGGCCGTGGGCAAGGAAGCCAAGATGATGGTCGGCAAAACGCCGGGCAACATCGTCGCCATCCGCCCGATGCGCGACGGCGTCATCGCCGATTTCGAGGTCACCCGCGAAATGCTGCGCTACTTCATCCGCAAGGCGCACAACCGCAAAACCCTGGTACGTCCGCGAATTATTATCTGCGTTCCCTACGGTATTACCGAAGTTGAAAAGCGCGCCGTACGGGAGAGCGCCATTTCGGCCAGCGCCCGCGAAGTGTATCTGATCGAAGAGCCCATGGCGGCGGCGATCGGTGCGGGCCTGCCCATCACCGAACCGTCGGGCAACATGATCGTCGACATCGGCGGCGGCACGACCGAGGTGGCGGTGATCAGCCTGGCCGGTTTGGTACACTGCCAGAGCGTGCGGGTGGCCGGCGACAAGATGGACGCGGCGATCATGCAGTATCTCAAACGCAAGTATAATTTGCTGATCGGCGAATCGACCGCCGAACGGATCAAGATGACCATCGGCACCGCCTACCCGAGTGAAGAAGTGATGACTATGGCCGTTAAGGGCCGGGATTTGGTGGCCGGTATCCCCAAGACCATTGAGGTCAACAGCGACGAGATTCACGACGCGCTGATCGAGCCGATTAACACGATCGTCAATGCCGTTCGCGTCGCGCTGGAGCGTACGCCGCCGGAGTTGGCGGCCGATATCGTTGACAAGGGAATCGTACTGACCGGCGGCGGCGCGTTGCTCAAACACCTGGACATCCTCTTACGCGAGGAAACCGGACTTCCCATCAACATTGCCGACGATCCCCTGGCCGCGGTGGTGTTGGGAACCGGCAAGGCGTTGGACGAATTGGACCTGTTGCGTCAGGTCAGCATCCAGGGCTGATCCTCCCGCCGCGCCGGCAACCGCGAGATAAAATATGTGGCGTTTTCTCGGACAACATCGTGTGTTACTGCTGATTCTGTTGCTGGTGCTGATCGGCCTGCACCTGCTCAGTAGCGGGCTGCGGCAGCAAACCGAGTTGTCGCTGGTCGGCAAAATCATCCTTACCGTCTACACGCCCATCTACAAGGTACTCTCCTGGCCCTTCGTCAAAATTGCCAACGGCATCGGCCACTACTTGTACCTGGTCAACGTCAAGGAAACCAACGAGAAGCTCCGCCACCAGAACGCCGTGTTACGCGGCAATCTCGTAGAACTCAACGAACTGCGTACCGCGAACAAACACTTGACCGAAATACTGGAAATGAAGGTGCCGAACACGAGCCCGGTGGCGTACGCGAGCATTATCGGCCGTGGCGATAAGACCGCGTTTCATGTGATTCTACTCGACAAAGGCACCGGCGGCGGCATCGTCAAAGGTATGGCCGTCGTCGCGCCGAGCGGCTTGGTCGGCTACGTTGCCGCGGTCACGAAACGCGCGGCGAAGGTTGTACTGCTCACCGACGCCGGGGCGCGCGTCGACTCCGTCATTCAGCGCACGCGTGAGCCCGCCATGGTTTTCGGCCTCGGCAAAGATCGGTGTACCGTGCACTACCTGGAGAGTGGCGCGGATGTAGCCGAGGGTGACGTGCTGGTTTCATCCGGCTTGGGCGGTATCTTCCCCAAAGGCATCGCGGTGGGCGTCATCCAACACGTTGAGCGCGGTGAATTCGACGTCATTCGCAATATCACCGTAGCGCCCGCCGTCGACTTGGACCGCCTCGAGCACGTCGCGATCCTGCCCTCGGTGGCCGCCGATTTCGAGGGCTTGAAGCCTTGAGGAAATTCGTCGCCTATCTCGTGGCCGCATTGTTGTTTGCGGTTCTGCAATCCATCCTCAAGCGCTTGTTTGGAACTCAGACCGGACCCGAGTTCTTGTTCATCCTGGTCATTTTCTCGGGCGTCTACCACAAGCCCTTCGGTGGTTTGATCCTCGCGTTCATTTTGGGGTTCGTCGCCGATTCTCTGTGGGGGCTGATGCCCGGCCTTTACGCCGCGCTGTTCACGATCACCTTCGCCGTTTGCCGCATCGCGGGGCGGCGGTTCTACATGCGCAGTCACCTATTCCAGATCGCTATCATTGCGGCGATGACCTTCGGGGTTAAGCTGCTGGAAATCACGTTTCTCAATTCGGTGGAGACGCGCACGAATTTGGGTTGGGGAACCTATCTGATCCTATGGCGTCCGTTGCTTTGGAACGCCATATTCGCCATTCCTGTGATTTTCGTCCTCGATCGTTTCGAACAATTTTTCGGCGACGAGTACGCCAGCCAGTTTATCGATCGCCGGGAGTTTCTGTAAGTCATGCAACAGGAAATCGCCGGCGAGAAGCAATACCAAAAATCATTCAACCGATTATCGGCGGTCATCGTCGCGGTTTTTGCCATCCTTTTGGCCCGCTTGTGGTACCTGCAGGAAATCCAAGGTCCGCAACTTCAAAAAAGCAGCGAAGCCAACCGCATCGGCGAGTATCGCATCGGCGGCCCGCGCGGGATGATTTTCGATCGCGAAGGCGAAGCGCTGGTCGACAACCGCCCGTCCTTCGATGTGATCTACAACCCTACCCTCGTCCCGAAGAAAAAGCGGCGCGCGTTCTTGTATCGCGTCTGCGAGGAGATCGGTTGCGATGTCACCTTGGCCGAAGAGCGACTGCGACGACGCCCTGGGGCGATTACGCTCAAGGAAGACATCAGCCGTTCGGAACTCGCCCGCGTCGAAACCCTGGCGATGCTCTACGAGGGCAATCAGTTTCCGTTACGCATCGAGCAAACGGGGAAGCGCACCTTCACGTTCGGCTCGCTTTTCGCTCACGTGATCGGCCACACCGGCGAGATCAACCAACAACAACTCGACCTGCCCGAATACGCCGGCTACCGCCCCGGTGACCGCGTGGGCCGCACCGGTGTCGAGGCGACCTACGAGAAGCACCTGCGCCCCGGCTTTGGCTTAAACAAGGTCGAGGAAAACGCCCGCGGCGTCAGCATTCGCCAGCTCGAATTCGTTCCCGCGGAACCGGGCAAAAATCTGGTTCTCAATCTCAGCCGCCGCCTGCAACACACCGCGGCTCGTGCACTGGCGGGGCACGCGGGCGCCATCGTGGCGCTCGACCCCCGGAACGGCAAGGTTCTCGCGCTCTACAGCGCCCCTTCCTTCGACCCGGAATTATTCACGCGACCGCTCTCGAAGGAGGAGTGGGCCTCGCTGAAAGACAAGCCGCATCACCCGCTGCAAAACAAAGCCATCGGCGGTTTGTATCCGCCGGGTTCGACCTTCAAAGTCGTTTCGGCCCTCGCCGGTTTGCAGGAGGGGGAAATCACGCCGAAGAAAGGCTTCGAATGCCTGGGTAAGTGGCGGTTCGGCGAACGCGATTTCCGCTGCCACAACGAACGCGGCCACGGCTTCGTCAACCTGTACAACAGCATCATGCGAAGCTGCGATGTGTACTACTACAAGCTTTCGGTGGAGCTCGGTATCGACCGCATTTCCAAGTACGCCCGCATATTAGGCGGCGGCTCCAAGACGGGCATCGACATTCCCGGTGAGTTGGACGGCTTAATACCGGACCGCGAGTGGAAGGAACGCGTCTACCATAAAAACTGGATGCCGGGCGAGACGCTCAATACGGCGATCGGCCAGGGCTCGGTGACGATGACGCCGCTCCAATTGGCGGTGATGTACGCCGCCATCGCCAACCGCGGCACGCTCTACCAGCCGCAAGTCGTGGACAAGGTGCTGGCGCCGAACGGCAAAGTGATCAAACAATTCGAGCCCGTCGTGGTCTCCGAAGCCGCCTTTGACGAAGAGAATTTCGATCACTTGCACAAAGCGCTGTCGATGGTGGTCAACGCGCAGGGCGGCAGCGCCTATCATATCCGCCTCAAGAGCATGCTCGTGGCGGGGAAGACGGGAACCAGCCAGGTGCGCCAACTCGGCCGCAACCGGGCGACATCGCGGTACGTGGATTACAAGTACCGGGACCACGCCCTGTTCGCATCTTTCGCGCCGGTCGAGGAACCGGAAATCGTGGTCATCGTTGTGGTGGAACACGGCGGTTTCGGCAGCCGCACGGCGGCCCCGATCGCCCGGATGGTTCTGCAGACCTACGCCGCCATGCGCGCCACACAAGCCGTTGAAAGAGCCACTCAATAATGGGATAGTCCGCGCATGTTGAAGCGACGCGCCTCCATTTTCCGCAACCCCGACAGCCGTTACACCGGCCGGATCGATCGCCGCCTCGTGGCGAATTTCGATTGGCCCTTGTTGACCATTTTGCTGCTGATCCTTCTGGTCGGTCTGGTCAATTTGTATAGCGCCACGCATCACGACGAGGTGCATCAGGGGCGATTCACGCTGCAGTTCGTATGGATTCTCGTCGGACTGGTGCTGATGGTCCTCGCGTTCGCGGTGAACTACCAGGTCTACAAAAACTTGGCCATCGGCATCTTGGTGGCCGTCGTCATTTTCTTATTGGCCACGCTGGTCATCGGATACGTCAGCCACGGCGCGCGGCGCTGGTTAATTCTCGGCCCGTTACGCTTCCAACCCAGCGAGTTCGCCAAACTCGCCGTCACGTTGGCGCTCGCGAAATTTCTTTCCGAAAATCAAAGCGGCGCGGGCCTTTCGATCAAGGAGCTACGTTGGCCCGCGGCCATCGTGCTCGGGCCGACGCTGCTGGTGCTGCTCCAACCCGACCTCGGCACCGCTATCATGACGCTGCTGATCGCCGGCACGATGATCCTTTTCGTCGGTGTGCGCAAAAAGACATTGATCGGCCTGGGCGTTTCCGGCGCGTTCCTCGCTCCCGTGATGTACTTCTTCCTGCTGAAGGACTACCAGCGCGAACGAATACTCACGCTACTGGACCCGGCTCGCGACCCCACCGGCACGGGCTGGCACATTCGACAATCGTTGATCGCCATCGGCTCGGGGCGGACCTTCGGCAAGGGCTTTTTAATGGGCACCCAAACCAAACTCGACTTTCTCCCCGAGCAACACACCGACTTCATTTTCTCGGTGATGGCCGAGGAATGGGGATTTATCGGCGGCTTCGTGATTCTCGCCCTCTTTTTTGCGCTGGTCATGTGGGGCCTGAACATCGCCATGCAATCGAAGGATGAATTCGGCACCTTGCTGGCCGTCGGGTTGACCGCGTTCGTTTTCTGGCACGTCGTGGTCAATATTGGGATGGTGCTTGGATTGCTGCCGGTGGTCGGCGTGCCGCTGCCCTTCGTGTCTTACGGTCGAACATCGCTGCTCACGATGATGATAGCGGTCGGGTTACTGCTCAACATATCCAGCCGACGATATATCTTCTGATCACACGCGAAACGACGCTTCGCCGCCGCACGCCGCGCAACGCCCCTGGTCGTCGAGACCGACGCTCCGCGTACGATAACCGCTGCGTTTGACAAGCTGTGCGCCACATTTCGGACAATGCGTATCCGCCCCGCCGGCCACGTGCGCGTTACCGGCGTAAACGAATTGTAGCTGCTCGCGCGCGATTTCGACTGCCGCTTCCAGACGCGCGATCGGCGTGGGCGGAGCCTCGTGGCGGTGGTTCGGAAAATACCGTGATAAGTGCAGCGGGATGAGCGGCGATACCGAAGCGAGCCACGACACCAATTCGCGCACCTGTCGCGGATCGTCGTTGGCGTCGGTGACCAGCAGGTTCGTCACCTCCACGTGAACGCCCGCCCGCCACGCGGCCTCCACGTTGCGCCGCACGGGCGCGAGACGCCCCCCGGTCAGGCTGCGGTAGAACGCGTCGTCACCCTTGACGTCGATGTTCATGGCGTCGACGTGGCCGCAGAGTTCGTCCCAAGGTTCGCTTTCCAGATAGCCGTTGGTCACCAAGACAACCACCCGACCGGCGTCGTGCAACAGCCGCGCGTTGTCGATGATGTATTCGAACCACACGGTCGGTTCGTTGTAAGTAAACGCGACCCCGATGGAATCCGTCCCGCCCGCCTCCGCGGCCAAAGCCTCCGGGGAGAGGTAACGCGTGTTCACGCGTCCGGTGGAAAGGTGCCAGTTCTGGCAAAAACGGCACGCAAGATTGCAGCCGTTGGCACCCACGGAAAGAATCGGGCTTCCCGGGTGAAAGTGATACAGCGGTTTCTTTTCAATCGGGTCGATCGCCAGGGCTGCCACCTGTCCGTAGCGCACGGCGATCAAGTTGCCGTCGCGGTTGGCGCGATGCCCGCAAAAGCCTTCCCCATCCAGGTCGATGACACAGTGACGCGGGCACAACTCACAGCGACACTGTTGCCCTTCGAGCTTCGTTTGAAAGCGCGCGGTGACGGCTGCGGCAGTCATGGTTTACTCGTTCGGTTTTTTACAGCAACGGAAGCCGACCAGGTAACTTTTCGTATTCGCGCTTGCCGGGACGCGAATCGCACAGCGCACGGCGTAATCCGGCTGGTCCGCAGCGCCGCCCTTGAGAACGTATGACGACTTCCCGGTCGCGATCGGCGAGGCTGTCCACTCGCGCACATTTCCCGACATGTCGTACACGCCGTACCCCGAGCGACAACCGGCCCAGCCGCCCGCTGCGGCGATGCTGCGTTTCTGGCCTTTTCCGTCCTGCGTTGCGCAACGGTTGGCATTGTAGTCGTTGCCGTATGGGAAACGCCGGTTCGCGGGCCCCTTGCAGGAGCGTTCCCACTCGGCTTCCGTACAAAGCCGCTTGCCAACCGCGGTGCACAGGTTCTTGGCCTCGTTCCAGGTTATGTTGGTTTTCGGGGCCTGCCCCGGCTGGTTGGGATATTCGTACAAATCCACGCAGAAGGGCGCGACGTAGGTCGGCGTATTTGGTTTTTCTCCTGCGCGCCGCATCGGATCGGTCGGCGAACTGCCCATACGCACCGAACCGCCGCCGACATACCGCATACCCTCGGAGCATTTCTTCGCCACCGGTATGACGACTTCGGGCGTTTCAGCCAAGGCTTCTTCTTTGCCCTCGAGGGCTTTGGTTTTGAGATCGAGCAACTTGGCGTTCATGGGTTCGACAAGCAAACCGTCATTGGCGCTGGCGATGGTTTCGTCCCATTTTTTGCCGCTGAGGTATCCCTCGGCCAAGTCGATTTTTGTTTGCACGATGGCCTGCCGCGTTTTTTTGGCGTCCGGTTGGTTTTTATCGATCTCCTCGATTTTCTCGCAGGTGCTCAGCGCGCAGGAGCCCTTCGGCTTCACGTAGACTTTATTCTTCATGAACCAATTGAGTTCCTTGACCAATTTGGCGATCTTCTTCGGGTCGGATTGAGTCGCCAACCCTTTTTGCACCGCAGCCAGGTATTCCTTGAAATCCGGATCGTTCGGTCGGATTTTCAGCCCCTGCTTTACCAGGGATAACGCCTTCTGAAAGTCTTCGACGGCGATGAGCGATTCGATTCGCTTCGCAAGATTCGCCAACATTTTGTTGCGGGCTTCGTCCGGGAATGCGTGGTGCGGATCGAGTTTTTCAATCGCCACCACCTTATCCAACGCGGCGTTTCCCGAGGGGTACACAAAGCGATTCTTAGCGATGAGTGCGTTTGCCTCGTTGATCAGCGCCGCAATCTCCTGCGGGATATCTTCCGGAGTTTTTTCCGGAGTCGCCTCCGGTGTCGGTGAGACATCGGCCACGACGGGTGTGGGCTCGGTCGGCGGCGGCCCGCCAAGCCAGTCGCTTAAATACCCGTACGCGAGCACCATCAAGGCCACGAGCGCCGCGCCGATAAAGGCCGCCACAAGCAGCCCCGCCGCGCTTTTTTCCGCCTTGGGTTTCGCTTCGCGGGGTGGAGTCTTCGGTTCCTCGGGCTCAGGCTTCGGCTCAGGCTTTTCTTCGTCGCCTTCAATCCAATCGTCGACGCCGGAGACGATGTCCTCGAACGTGACTTCACCCTCGATTAGGTCCTCGGTTCCTTTTCCGCCCTCAACGATGGCTTCGCCTTCGACCTCCCCTTCCTCGGCTCCAACTTCTTGTTCTTCAGCGGCCGATTCGGCGAGAGCTTCTACTGCTTCCTCCTCGCCTTGTGCGGCCTCTTCAGCTACCGCGCCTTCAACGATTTCTTCTTCGGGCGGCGCTTCTTGTTCGCCTTCCTCTTCGCTTTCCCGCTCCGGCGGTTGATCGAATAGGTCGTCGACGAAAGCCGCCTCGGCAACCGGTTCTTCGGCAACCTCGGCCTCTTCCGCCACCGGCTCTGGCTCTTCCGGTTCGGGTTCTGCTTCGACCGGTTCTTCCGCAACCTCGGGTTCGGCTTCTTCCGGCTCGGGCTCTTCTGCTACCGGTTCTTCTTCAACCTCCGGCTCGGCCTCTTCCGGTTCGGGTTCTGCTTCGACCGGTTCTTCCGCAACCTCAGGCTCAGCCTCTTCCGGTTCGGGTTCCTCTTCGACCGGCTCTTCGACAACCTCGGGTTCCGGCTCAGCCTCTTCCGGTTCGGGCTCTTCCGCTACCGGTTCCTCCGCAACCTCCGGCTCAGCCTCCTCCGGTTCGGGCTCTTCCGCTACCGGTTCCTCCGCAACCTCCGGCTCAGCCTCTTCCGGTTCGGGTTCTTCGGCTACCGGTTCTTCCGCAACCTCAGGCTCAACTTCTTCCGGCTCGGGTTCTTCCGCTACCGGTTCTTCTTCAACCTCCGGCTCGGCCTCTTCCGGTTCGGGTTCTGCTTCGACCGGTTCTTCCGCAACCTCAGGCTCAACTTCCTCCGGCTCGGGTTCTTCCGCTACCGGTTCTTCTTCAGCCTCAGGCTCGACTTTCTCCGGCTCGGGTTCTTCTGCTACCGGCTCTTCTTCGACCTCAGGCTCAACCTCTTCCGCATCGATTTCCCCAAAAAGCTCATCGGCTGCGGCCGCGACATCCCCTTCAATACCGGCCTGTATCTCGGCTTCTTCCGCCGGGGCCTGCTCCTCCACAATTTCGGCTTCGACCTCTTCGAACACGTCGCCCACTTCTTCTTCGGGCGTTTCCTCGACTTGCGGGGCCGGCGGCTCTTCCTTATCGTCCAAACGCACGGATTCCGGCGGTTTTGCCGGTTCTTCGCCGCGGCCAATGGCTTCGCTTTTCGCGATGGCGTTATCAAGCAGGTCGTCAAAAGCGTCGGCGACCCATTGCCCGTCGGCAGGTTCCGCGTCGCCGGTCGCCGACATGGCAAACGGTTCCGGCAGGGAACCGGCGACCTCAGCCAGTGCGTGCCGGAACTCGTCGTAATCGGAGAATCTCTTATCCGGTTTCGGCGCCATGAGACGCCCGATCAGATCGTCCCACTCTTCGGTAACGGCCGCGTTGACTTGCGAGACCGGTTTGGATCCTTTTCTCGGAGGGCGACCGGTCAGCAATTCGTAGAGAAGCGCACCGAGCGCATATTGGTCCGCCGCCGAATCGACTTTTCCGCCGAACGTGACGAATTCCGGCGCGAGGTAATAGTACGGCGCTCCCGCGGAAAGCTGCAGGCTTGCGTATTTGCTGAAGCTAAGCAGGAAGTTGGTGCCCATATCGGTGAGAAGTACGCGCGGATCCTCGGGCAACGGCCCCTCGGGCGACATGCCGAGCACGTGAATATTCGACGGCTTGACGGCGCCGTGGCCCGAACGCTTCGGCAAGGATCCTAGAATATCGCCGATTCTGGCGACCAGCACCGCGGCGCGATGGGGATCGGCGGTTCCGGATTCCTCGGCAAGGAATTCCAGGAATTCTCGAAGGCCGGCGCCTTTAATGTAGGGTAGCAGGAGGAACTTCATTCCATCCTGCTCGCCGACTTCCAGGGGCCTCACAACCTGTGGATGCTTCGCCGCCTTTTCATCGTACGTGGACTTAACTTTCGCTGTCGGGATATAGCCGGGTACAATCCTGGGAAGAAAGACTTTTAAGGCGTAGGTTTTGTCACCCTCCGTGACACGAAAAACCTCGGCCATGGGGCCCCGCCCTATTAATTCCTCGATCGCAAAGCGGCCGGCAAACGTCGAGCCAACGGATAGACCCGTTTTCGTGGCGGCCATTGATCCTCCCTGGGGTAGTCTGCTCTGTTTCTGGAAGCATATAGAATCACAGCTAAACGTAGGTGGCAAGTCGAAATCGGATCGGGCGGCTGCTTGACAGGCGACGATGGCCCTTTCTAACGTACGATGCGCAGCATCGGGAGGTCTGACGTGCAGAAGTTTACCGGTCTGTTTGCGATATCGACCGCCGCTTTGGCGCTGGCTTTCGTGCTCGTGGCGATATTGCGCCGCTTTCTGCTTCGCCGCCCGCTGGACGTGTTCAGCATGTGGCGCGAAACACGCATGGTCGTGTACGCCGCCGTCACCGCCGCACTCTATTTTGCGCTGCTGGTTCCTTTTAAGTGGGCGGTGCTGGTTCCCGGCCTCACCGAGATTCGTCCGGGCGCGGCCGCGCCGTTGGCGCTGTCTTTTCTGCTTGGACCGGCAGCCGCCTGGGGCGCGGCAATCGGTAATTTCATCGGCGATTTCTTCGGCATGTTCGGCCCCGGAAGCCTCGTCGGTTTTGTGGGGAACTTCTTGTTGGCCTATGCCCCCTACGCCATTTACCGCGCCTGGATCGGACACCGATCACCGATCGGCATAGGATGGCGCGGGCCGTTCGTCGCGGCCGTGGGGATCATCGCCGGGTCTCTTGCTTGCGGCACCTTCATCGGTTGGGGTGCGCATTTGATCGGGCTGGCGCCCTTTCGGGTGTTGGCGCCGGTGATCGTGATCAACAACGTGATCGTCGGTCTGGTTCTGGCGCTCCCGCTCGTATTGTTGCTCTATCCCCGCGCCGCGGCCTGGGGCGTCACCTACTACGAAATCATGGATGAAAAGGACGCGGCGCCTGCGCCGACCGCCAAACTGGGATCCGTGATTTTCATTGTCGCGGCCCTCACCGGATTGATCACCGGCGTCGCGCTGCAATCGTTCTTGGGAGTGGACGCCACCGCGCCGTGGGTGCTCGGGCTGGCGGTTTCTCCCTCCATCCTGGCCATGTTCGTCGGCCTGTTGTTGTTGTAGGGCGATGGCCGCTCCACTCCGCTTTCGCGATTTCTCCTTCACGTATCGACGGGCCGCGTCACCCGCCTTGCGCAACGTCGATTTCGAATTATCCGCCGGGGCCTTCGTCGGCCTGACCGGTCGCACCGGCGCCGGCAAAACGACGCTGGCGCGCGCAGCTATCGGGCTGGTTCCTTATTCGCTATCTGGCGACGTGAGCGGAGGGGTCGAATGTTTCGGCGAATTGCTCGCGCGCGACAACCGTCACACCGCAGCCCAACAGGTCGGTCTGGTGTTTCAGGATTTCGAGGCTCAACTCTTTTCGACCTCGGTTCGCGGTGAAGTCGCATTCGGTTTGGAAAGTCGCGGCGTGCCGCCATCGGCCATGCCTGCGCGAATCGACACGGCGCTGCAGGCGGTGGGTTTACTGCAACTGGCCGATCGCGATCCGGGCAGCCTTTCCGGTGGGGAGAAGCAGCGACTGGCCATCGCGTGTGTGCTCGCGGTCGAACCGGACATCCTCGTGTTGGATGAGCCGACGACCGATCTTGATCCGCAAGGCAAGCAGGAGATCGTGGCGTTGTTGCGCGACCTGGCCGACGAAGGCCGCACCGTTCTGCTGATCGAACACGAAGCCCGCTTGCTCGAATTGGCCGACCGCGTCGTCGGCTTGCACGAGGGTGTCTTAGATCATGACGCGCCGTTCGCCCAATGGCGCCGCGACGCCGGGCTTTGTCTCGCGCACGGTATTCAACCGCCGGACCTGACGGTCTTGGCCGAAGCCATGGGTTGGGATGACGTGCCCGCCGACGTGGACGCGGCCTTGGCGGCGTTGCGTGGTTTCGATGCCATACCACCCGAACCGGCCCGGCATGCCGGTGAAGCCCTGTTTTCGTTCGAGGACGTCTCCTTCGAATACGAGCCCGGCCGTCCCGTCGTGCGCCACGTCGATTTGGAGATCCGCCGCGGTGAAGCGATCGCTGTGCTGGGAGCGAACGGCGCCGGAAAAACGACGCTCGTGGGGTTGCTCAACGGTCTGCGGCGTCCCACCGGTGGGCACGTACTATTCGACGGGCGTGACACGACGCAGATGTCGATCGGCGAACTGGGCGCTCACGTCGGCTTTGTTTTTCAGAACCCGGACCACCAGATATTTGCGCCGACGGTTTTCGAAGAAGTCGCCTTCGGGCTCAAAACGCGCGGCTTGGCTCCCGCGGATATTGCCGAGCGCGTCGGGAACATTCTGGAGAGCGTCGGACTATCCGGGCACGAGTCATGCGATCCATTCGTGATGACCAAGGGAGAACGGCAGAAGTTGGCGCTGGCGGGCGTGCTCGTCTTGGAACCGGAAGTGATCATCATGGACGAACCGACGACCGGCCTGGATGCGGTCGAGCAAGCGGCCATGAACGAATTGCTGCGACGCCTTAACGAGCGAGGGCATACGGTAGTCGTCATCACCCACACGATGCAAAGCGCGCTGGAAGTGGCGCGCCGCGCGATCATCGTGGACGAAGGCGGCATTCTCGCCGACGGTCCCGTGCACGACCTTTTTGCCGACCGGGACATGCTGCGTCGCGCGCGACTGAGTTTGCCGCCGGCGACCGAATTGTCTTTACGGCTGGGCTGGGGGGCTCTCTCGGCTGCTTCGTTGGCGCGCCGGTTGCGGGAAGCAAAGCCATGAACGTGTCGTTTTATCAACCACGCAGCGCGTTTTTCATCGCGACGCATCCAAGCGCGCGGTTGCTGAGCGTGATTGCGCTGTTCGTGCCGGCGTTCTTCACCGACGATCCCGTTTTTCAGAGTGTCTATTTCGGACTCACCCTGCTGCTGGCCTTGGGTACGAGAGCAACGGTCAACCTCTGGCGCCTAAAGGGACTGGCGCTTTCGATATTCCTTGTTTCATTGGTGCTGTGGACCCTGTCCTTACCCGGCCGCACGCCGCTGTTTTCATGCGGTCCGTTGACGATATACGACGAAGCGATGATGCACGGTTTGGGCCGGGCTCTCCGCTTGCTCAGTTTTCTGGTTTTAGGCGTGGCGTTCTTGACGGTCACCTCCATCGAGGAATTCACGTACGGGCTGCGCAGCCTCGGTGTTCCATATCGTGTCGGTTTCGCAATCAGCCTCGCGTTCCGGTTGGCGCCGCTTTTCTTGGAAACCGCCGGCCACGTGGCCAACGCGCATCGGGCGCGGGGCGTCGAACTGGACAAGGGGCCTTTCTGGCGTCGGTGGCCGCGTTACGCTCCATTAATGGTGCCGGTATTGGTGTCCGGTTTCCGTCGCGCCGACCAGATGTCGCTTGCTCTGGAAGCGAAAGGATTCGGCTTTCCGGGCCCGCGAACGCACCTCATTTCCCGCTCGCCAACGTGGCGAGATGGGCTCTTGCTTTGTGTTGTGATTTCGCTCAATATTGGCGGACATTTTCTAACAAAGTTTTAGTTCGCGACTACGCGCAAACGTTCCGGAGTAGGATTGCAGACGATCAACGGCCACGTAAAGCACAGCTTTATTTCGGTGTTGGCGGCGACGTTGGCGCTTGCTTTGCTCATCCCGGCCGTTGCGAACGCCGACTCCTTTTTCCACTACGGGTTCTCACCGCGAGCCATTGGCATGGGAAACGCCTTCGTCGCCACGGCGGACGATTGGTCGGCTTCCTATTACAATCCCGGCGGCATCGGCTTCCAAACGCGTCCGGCGTTGGGAGTCGGGTATTGGGCGAACTTTGCGGACCTGGATCCGGTCGGTGTCGACGAATTGAGTTTGGCCGATTCGCGTTCTCTGACTTTCGGCGCCGTGCTGCCCCTTCCCTTCGACAGCGGGCCGTTTAAAGATCGCTTCGCGTTTGCCATCAGCGGGTATGCGCCGGAAGGGCGCCTCCTGCAAATGAACGTCGATGCGCCCAGCACGCCGAACCTCATCACCATGCAGAACGCGCACCGCACCAACGCCACCTATCCTTCGTTGGGGGTTCGCATCACCGACGGACTCGGTGTGGGCGTGGGTGTCCAAACCTTCATCGATACCATCGGCGAGCTGAACGCGAAGGTCGATCCTTCCGGCGATCTGGTTACGCAGGTCGGCGAAGAGTTGTTGATTGTCTACACGCCGACCGCAGGCCTGCTGTTTCGCCCCGGCGAACATTGGGACGTGATGGCCGGTTGGAATTTCGGTTTCGTTTTCCGCGAGGAAACCTACACAACGTATTCCATCCCGGTCAGCGCGGTGCTGGACCAGATTCCGTTCATCGTTCAATTTGACGCCATCAGCTTGTTCACCCCGCGCCAGTACGTCATGGGCATCGCCTACGGGCAGGAGCGTTGGCGCGTAGAGGCCGACCTCTCCTATAACGAGTGGTCGCGTTTTCCCGACCCGAACTTGATTATCAGCGTGGACGTGGCGATTCCCGTCGTCCCGATCTCATTTCAGAACAGCATCAAACGGCCGCCGCATTTTCACGACACATTGACGCCGCGCTTCGGCGCTGAGGGCACCGTGTTGGCGACGCCGAGCGTGGATATGCTGCTGCGCGGCGGTTATTCCTACGACCAGTCGCCGGTGCCGCCGCAGACGGGATATACGAACTACGTGGACGCCGACAAACACATTGGCGCAACATCGCTGGGCGTCCGCTGGTACGGCGTGGGCGACTATCGCTTCGGTGCACCGCTGATCGTCGACGTATTTTATCAAGCTCAGTACCTGCCCGAGCGGGTGCATTACAAGAACCAAGATTACGTTCATCCGGATCACCCGGGTTACCCGAAGGTGGGCGTGAGCGGCATGCTGCATTTGGTTGGCGTCTCGTTCAGCACCTTCTTTGATTATGAGTAAGGGTATGCGGAGACTTTTGCCGATACTGCTCGTTCTGCTTTGCGCCGTTCCGGCCGCGGCTGGATCGTACGACGTATTCGGCACCGGTGCGCGGGCGATCGCCCTGGGCGGAGCGTACTCGGCGATCAGCAACGATATCTCCGGCTTGTACTACAACACCGCCGCCTTGGCGCAGGTCGAGCGGCTGCATGTGGAGTTTGGCTACGCTTACGCGCAGCCGAAGATGATCATCAACGGCCGGGCGCAAAACATCGACGATCACCGCGGCGTGACCCTCGGCGGCATCTTGTCGACAAAGGTTTTCGACCGCCGGCTGAGCCTCGGTCTGAATGTATTCATGCCCGACCACCACATGCTTCGTTTCTTGGTTTTGTCGATTAACCAACCCCACTCGGCGTTCCGTCACAACGCGAACCATTCCTTCACGATCATGTCGGGAGCCGGGTACGAGATTTTCTCGTGGATGCGCGTGGGCATGGGAATCAATGTCCTGGCCAAAGAAAAAGGCGGTATGGACTTCGCCATCACCGAAGACCGCCCCAGTGAGGGCGCGGTGTTCAGCGAGTTGAGTCCGAATTACGCCTTGATGGGCGGCCTGCATTTCACGCCGACCGAGTGGCTGCGACTGGGACTAGCCTTCCGCGACAAGCTCGAACTGCAGTTCAACCTGCCCAACGACATCGGCATTCCCTCCCTGAAGATATTCGACGGTAACCGGCTGCAGGTGCTGCGTCCGAGCCAGCTTTATCTCATTGCCGACTCGAACAGTCATTTCAGTCCGCGAGCCTACGTGCTGGGCGCGGCGTTCGACATCACCGACCGCTGGCTTGCCGCGTTGAACGTGGAATACAACGAGTGGTCGGACATGAGCACCGACGCACCCTACGCCTCGGCTTTCGTTTACGGCGGTTTGGCCGATGTGTTCCCGACGCAGCCGGGTCGGCGACCGAAGCCGCCGGACTTCGACGACGTTTTCAGCTACCACGTGGGCGCGGAGTTCCGCCCAGTGCTCAGAGAGCACCTCCGGGTGGACGTGCGCACCGGTTACTGGTATCGCCCGACGCCGGTACCCGAGCAACGGTACGCCAACAATTATCTGGATTCCGACACGCATATTTTCTCGGCCGGCGCCGGGATTCGCGGCGACGACTTAAGCAAGTACCTGCCGCGTTCGGTTCAGTTCGACACATTCTTCCAGTATCAATACGGCCAGGAACGCGTGTACAAAAAGGCAGATCCCACCGACTTCCTCGGCGATCTAAAATTCCAGGAGACCTGGTGGAATGCCGGCGGTAACCTGACGGTGAGGTTCTAACGATGCGTGTGCGCCCGTTCTATATCGTTATCGTTGCCCTGGTCGTCGTTTTTCTCGCGGCCTGCGGGCAAATGGGTGATCGCTACGGTTCCACATCCGGCACCCCCGCCAACGGCTCGGCACCGTGGTACAAAATCGACTTGGATTTGGACAAGGATCTCGTGCAGTCCTACGTCCTTTACGGCGACGCCACTCATTATCTGAACGAGCCGTGCTACCTGCGGGCCGACGGCAAGTATTTTCTGTTTTACGAGGTCGATGAAATCGACCTGGACACGGATATTATCCACGACAGCTACATCATGGCCGCGGCAAGCGACGACGGCGTGGATTGGCATTTGCTCAACAACCACCTGCCCGTGCTCAAGGCTGAGGAAGCCTGGGAAACCGGCGGCGTGGGTGCGCCAAGCGTTTCGTGGGAAGACAGCCGCTTCGTGATGTATTACGCGGGCGGCGCGAGCACGGGTATCGGCCGCGCCACCAGCGACAACGGCATGGTGTGGACCAAAAGCGACAGCAATCCGCTCCTCGTGCCGAACCAGGTGTGGGAAGGCGGCGAGGAAGGCGTGGTCGGCGCGCCCTCGGTGCTCCATCACGATGGCCGGTACCGCATGTATTACAGCGGCGGCGTGGTGGACGGTCCCGATTTGGCCAGACGAATCGGATACGCCATCGGTTACGCCGAGAGCGACGACGGTTTGGATTTCGTCAAGCGCGACGTGTCCGGTCGTGATTCAATTCACGACGGCGCGAGCGTGGAGCCGATATTCCGCGCCACCCAGGAGTGGGAATTTTATGCCGATGAATTGGGACTGGTGGCCAGCCCTGAGGTTCGGGTAGACCGCCCGGTGGATCGCGACGTCTACCGCCTCTACTACACCGGTAATCTCGTGGGCGACTTCATCTTGCACGACGTCGGCATCGGGACGGCGGCGAGTTTCGACGGCCTGGAATGGGAAAAGGCGACGGACTTCGCCAATCCGATCGTCAACGAGCGCTTCCCGCTGACCCTCTTCGGCGCGTCGCAATACATCACCTACGGCGAGTTCGCGCCGAGCGTCATCAAAAAGGGTAACTCCTACCGCATGGTCTTCGGCCAGACCGACCTGGTCGAAAGCAACCAGGGTATCGGCTTGGCGGTGCATCCGCGCCCGGACAGCCTGTAACGCGCTTTCTCTTTGCATTTTGGATTCGCCTCCACTATTATCTGAAAAGATTTTCATCTTCAGATTGGGCATCGTTTCTAACCAAGTTGGACCCGCCGTGACAAATCGCCGATGACGGTTCGCGGCGCATCCACTACCTATTGGGAAAGGCATAAGCGATGAGTTTGGTGCACCACTTCGTCAAGACGACTCCGGCCCGTATGGAAAAAATTAAAACGAAAATACCGGAAACGGTCGTCGGGCATTACCTGTTCGGAGGCATGATCAAGCGCGATTTTGAATTCATCATGATCCTCATTCCGCTTTGGTTCAATTGGATATGGAACTACGTCTTTTTCACCGAGAAAGGTATTGTCGTATGTTCGCGCAGTTTGTGGCGGGGATTGCGGCCACCGGTGTTCATCGAGTACGACCAGATGCCCGAACTCATCCTGGAGAAAAAACGCACGACGTATCACTTGTGGTTGACGAACCATGAGAACGTACGCACCGACCTCAAAATGGACGGGGGCATCATGTCGCCGAACCCGGTCGGCAAATTGATCGCCGAGAACATTCCCTTGATTCAACAATATGCGCCGAATTTGAAACTGACCGTCATAGAATAGACTGCCGCGTCACTCGGCAGAGCCGACTAAATCTTCCAGCAGTGCCCGATCGACGCCGCGAGCGGCAAGGTGTTCCCACAGCAGGCGCAAGCCTTTGACGCGCAGCAAGTGGAAGACGCCGCCCACGTGCACCCAACGATCGTGCAGGGCGTCGTCAACGATTTCGTGAAGGCGGGCCGCCATACGCTCGTCCCGCACCTGCATGAGCGCGAGGCGCTCGACGGAGAATCCCAGTTGGGTCGGCGGCACCGGTTCATCGGCGAGAAGGCGGCGCGCCCGACGGTAAAAGGACGCCACGGTGCGAGACAACGAGTAATCCGGCCGCTTGAGCAGGCGCGCAATGTTCGCCTCGGTCAGCAACTCATCTTCGACATCCTGCAGCAACAGCCGGGAGATCTCACTGTCGTCAACGAGTTCAACACGGCAACCGTTTTCCGCCGCATATTGTTGCGCGGCGCGAAGTTCAAAGGGTTGACGCAACGTTTCGCGTATGGCGGCGATTTCGCCGTGGTCACGCCGCTCGGCCGGTACGAAGCTTTCCAACTGTGCGACCAAGCGCGGGCCGTTTTCTTCCCGAAACGCCATCGCGTAGGGGCTGACCTCCAGGGTGACGATCGCCGGCCGGTAGCGGCGCAGCACGGTCAACAAACGTTCTTCGCCGACGGGATCGCGGTGCACCACGCCGATCATCACAGGCAAAGAATTGCTCAAGTTTGTCCCCATTGGCGGAGTATTTCGCCGCTGGACGTGTTGACACCAAAAAACGCTCCACCTAGCATACCCCTGCCTCGCTTTTTACAAAACCTAGGAGGACAGCGATGCCATCGAAACGATTGGTGTTCAGCGCCGAATCGGTGACCTGTGGCCAACCCAACAAGCTTTGCGATCTAATCGTAGATACAATTCTTGATGGAGTATTACGCAAAGACCGCTTCGCGCGGGCGGATCTACAAGCCGTGGCTGCGCCCGGTCTTGTGTTGGTCTCCGGCGAACTGACGACCAACACATACATCGACATCACGGGCACCGTACGCCAAGTGTTGACCGATGCCGGATACGATAATCCGGAAATCGCGTTCAATGCCCGCTCCATCGCCGTTCTGAACCTTCTGCAAGAGCAATCCGAAGAAGTCGGCCTGGCCGTGGATAAACGCGGCGCAAGCGATCAAGGCATTGCCATCGGTTACGCCACCAACGAGGCGGCCCGTTTGGGCTTCGACACGAATTTGTCGCCGGTGCCGATTTGGACCGCGCACCAACTCGCCCGCAAGCTCAATGAAGTGCTGGTCGAGAAGAAAATCCCGGGCCTGTTTAGCGACGGCCAAGTGCAAGTTACGTTCATGTACGAAGACAATCTGCCGGTGCGTTTGCTCAACGCCACGGTCAGCACGTGGCACAGCAAGTCTGTCGATCACAAGGCCATTTCGACTGCAGTCAAACAGAAGGTGCTTCGCCCGGTGATCCGCAAATTGGGCGGCATCGATACGAAAAAGGCCGTATTGCACGTCAATCACACGGGCCCATTTACCAGTGGCGGACCGACTGCCAACGTGGGCATGAGTGGCCGCACGACGGTGATGGACCTCTACGGCACGGCCGTACCCACCGGCGGCAAGTCGCTTTCGGGCAAAGATCCGACGAAAACAGACCGCGCCGCCACCTACATGGCGCGGCATGTGGCCAAGTGCGTCGTGGCCGCCGGCCTTGCCGCTCGCTGCGAAGTACGGCTGGCCTATTTATTTGGGCGCGAACGTCCGGTCAGCCTCCAGGTCAATACCTTCGCGACCGGCGTTTGCGGCACCGATCGCGACCTCGCCGACACGATTCGCAAGGTGTTTGATCTTTCTACTCCCGGCATCGTCGAGCACCTCGATTTGCGAAGGGTTCGCTACGCCCCCATTTGTTGCTTTGGCCATATCGGTCGCCCCGGTGTTCCCTGGGAAGACACGGCTTCGGCCGAGCCGTTGGCCGCCGCTTGTGCACCGAAGAAGAAAGGGAAGAAGAAATGAGCGAGCAACGCAAAATCGGCTTCGCCACCAAGGCAATACACGGCCGCAAGCACACCGACAAGCACGATCCGAACGACCATAACCCCTACCGCACCGTTTCGACGCCGATCTTCATGACCTCCACTTTCGCCTTCGATTCGGTCGAACACGGCGCGGCTATTTTCAACGGGGAGTCGCCGGACTACACCTACACCCGCATCGGCAACCCCACGACCGCCGCCCTCGAAAGCGAGGTCGCATACCTCGAAGACGCCGAAGCTGGTGTCTCATTCGCTTCAGGAATGGCGGCGATCAGTCACCTGACTTTCTACTTGGTCAAGCCGGGCGAGAAATTCCTATACGCCAAAACCCTTTATGGCGGCACGCACAGGTTCTTCGGCTATGCCTGCGATGTTCATTTCAAAATGAAACCTGTAGCCGTGGATGCGACGAACCTCGATGAGATCCGCGCCGCAATCGACAAAAACACGAAAATGCTTTTCATCGAAACACCGTCGAATCCAACTCTCGCCGTTGTCGACATCGCCGCGTGTGCTGAGATCGCCCACCAGCACGGCGTGCCTTTGGTCGTCGACAACACATTTCTAACGCCGTATTTCCAGTTACCGATTCATCACGGTGCTGACTTCGTCGTGCATAGTCTCACCAAGTACCTCACCGGACACGGTGATACCGTCGGCGGCCTCGTCGTGGGGCGCGCGGAACGGCTGGCGGATCTCAAGCGAGAGATTTCCAATGATGTGGGCGGCTGTTTCAGCCCCTTCAACGCGTGGCTCGTATTGCGCGGCATTCGCACCCTTCCCGTGCGCATGGAGCGGCATAATGCCAACGCCATGGAGGTCGCCCAGTTTCTGGCTTTCCATCCGAAAGTCGAAGAGGTCTTTTACCCCGGCCTGCGCAGCAATCCCTACTATGAATTGGCCAAGCGACAGCAGCGGGCGCCCGGCGGCATGCTCGCCTTTACGGTCAAAGGAGGCCGTCGCGCGGCCGGAACACTTTCGAATTCTGTAACGCTTTGGACACGCGCCGTCAGCCTGGGCGACGTGGATTCGCTGATTTCCAATCCGGCGACCACAACCCACAGCACGTATTCCGACGATGAATTGCGCGCCGGTGGCATCGATCCCGGGTTGATTCGCCTCTCGGTTGGCTTGGAAGACGTGGACGACCTGATCGAGGACCTGCGCGACGCACTGAAAAAAATCTAGCCAACCAACGAAAAAAACACGAGGCCGCCCGCGAAAGGCGGCCTTATCTTTGTCAAAAGGAGGGCACCATGCCGGAAATGCCCGAAGTCGAAACCCTCGTGCGGTCGCTGCGCTCGCGACTGGTCGGTCGGCGAATTCGTCGTGTCGATGTATACGACGAGAAGCTCGACGCCCTAGACCCGCAACCGCTGCGCGGTCGCACGATTCACGCGGCATTTCGCTCGGGAAAAGAGATCGTGCTGGATCTCTCGACCCCGCGGCGCCCGCTGTGGCTTTGCGTGCACCTGCGGATGACCGGCAAATTGTTGTACACCGATGGCGCCGTTGCGCTTCCCGAAAAACACTTGCGCGCCAGCTTTTACCTCGATGCGGGTGAACTGCGATTCTACGATTCGCGGCGTTTCGGCCGAATTCGTCTCGCGCACACGCAGGCCGATTTTGCCCCGCCCGGCGTCGAAATTCTCTCCGATGAGTTCACGTGGCAGCGGGTCCAGGAACTGATCGGCAACTCTCGGTCGCCCATCAAAGTGTGGCTGTTGCGCCAGGATCGTATCGTGGGATTCGGCAACATCTATGCCGCCGAGGTATGTTTCGCCGCGCGCCTTGATCCACGACGGCCGGCGGCTTCGCTAAGCGTGTCGGAGATCAAAGCTCTGCATCGCGTCACGCGCCGCATCTTCACCGATGCCATCGCATGCGGCGGCACGACGATCTCTGATTTCATGGACTGCGAAGGTCGTTGCGGCGAGTACCGGCACAGGTTGAACGTGTACGGGCGCGAAGGCGAACGATGTCGGCGTCGGGGCTGCGTGGGCGAAATCAAGCGAATCGCGCAAGCGGGCCGCAGCACGTTTTTCTGCCCGACCTGCCAGCGCTAACGGAGCTTCGTCAGCTTCCCTCGATCCAAATGATTACCGGTACTCGAGCTTGTTGGTCGCCAGCAGATCGTCGAGGACGGCCTTGGCGCGGTCGGCGCTGGGCCCGACCGGGTTGGTGAAGATCGCCTTGAGCGCGGTGTGGTAACTCTTGTCTCGCGCCGCTTCGATCGTCAGCACTTCATAGTATTTCGCGCGCATGATCAGCGCGAGCATCGACTCATCCACTTCCCAAGTGCGCCGCGGTTCGGCGCCGTCTTTGGTGATCGTGCATATGGTTTCGACCACGTACTGATCCGGGATGCCGGGGATCGCGCCCTGGTTACGCACGTTCACCGCGTGTTGCAGGCCCAGATCGTTGACGATCGCGTCCATCACCTCGATGGCGATTTTCGAGTAGTACGCGCCGCCGCGTTCGTTGAGTTCCTCGGGCTTGGTTACCTGGTTGGGGTCGCGGTACTTCGCCAGAAGCTTTTCCTCGATTTCTTCCACTTCCTGCGCCCGGGTTTTCGGCTTGCTCTTCAGATGTTCGAGCACGCGTTCGGTATTGTAGTAGAAGCGGTCGTAGTAGAGCGGCACGGCGCCGAGTGCGCGAATCAATTCGGGCTCAAAATCCATGTCGGGGATGTTTTTCGGCCCTTCTTCGCTCGACAAGAAGTCAAGCAGCGAAGCGGTGATATCCTCGCCGCGAACGGTGATCTTGCGCACCCACCCCAGGTGATTGAGGCCGACCACATCCATATCGACTTCGCTTTCGGGTACGCCCAAGTGCTTGGCGACCGTCATTTTCATCTCGATGGGCACGTTACACAGCCCGATGCATTTCTCGCGCCCGGCATAATTGACGATCGCCTCGGTAACCAATCCCGAGGGGTTGGTAAAGTTGATCAGCCACGCGTCGGGACAAACGCGGTCCATTTCTTCGCAAATGTCAAAAATGATCGGCAAGGTTCGCAGCGCCTTGGCCATGCCGCCGATGCCGGTGGTCTCCTGGCCGATCAGGTTATGCCGCAGGCCAAGCAGGATGTCCTGGTGCCGCGCCGCCTGTTTGCCGACCCGGAATTGCGTGCTGACGAAGCTCGCGCCCTCGAGGGCCGCGGTGCGGTTTTTGGTCAGCGTGACGCGAAACGGATTGCCGGCGTGCGCGACCATGCGTTGCGCGAAACCGCCGACGACCTCGAGGCGCTCGTCGTCGATATCCATCAGCGCCAATTCGCTTAGGCCAAGCGCCGCGCTTTTCTCGATGAAACCCTCAATCAACTCGGGAGTGTAGGTGCTGCCGCCGCCGATTACCGCGATCTTCATTGCGTTTCTCCTTGGGCGTTATCTGGTCATCGGCGGCAACTATAATGAGCTTTGGCGGAGGCGACAACCCACCGTCTGGACGATGAACGGGCGTCATTCTAAGATATTTCCCATCATTATCGAGGTTGCAACGATGTCGATGACGCTTGCGGAGATCGCCGCTGTTTTCGAACAGGCCGCCATGTTGCTGGAACTAAGCGGCGCTAATCCTTTCAAAATTCGGGCTTACGCGAACGCGGCCCGTCTGCTGCCAAGCATCGAGGAAGCGGTGGAATCGTTTCTCGAAAAGGCGCAAGCCGGCGAAATCAAGGGCGTGGGAAAGGGGCTGACTCAGGACATCGTCGAACTCCTGGAAACCGGTCGCCTACAATTCGTCGAGGAACTGCGCGCCGGATTTCCCGAAACCATTTTCGATCTGTTCAACGTTCCCGGCCTGGGGCCCAAGAAAGTTAAGGTTCTCTACAGAGAGTTGGGTATCGAAAGCCTCGGTGCCCTGGAGCAGGCGTGCCGTGAACAACACCTCGCACGACTGCCGGGCTTCGGTAAAAAGTCGCAGGAGAAAATCCTCGCCGGCGTGATCCGCATGCGCGACTACCACGGCCGTTTTCATGTTTCCACCGCACGCCGTGTCGCCGACGAGTTGTCCGCCTTCCTCCAGACGACCGGTTTGGCTGACCGGCTCGAAGTCGCCGGTTCACTACGCCGTTACAAGGAGACTGTCAAAGACGTGGACCTGCTTGCCGCGTCGCCAGAGCCCGAACGCTTGATGCGCGCGTTTGTCGAATACGCCGACGTTCTGGAGGTTACCGCACACGGGCCGACGAAGTCGTCGATCGTGCTGAAAAGCGCGGGGATCTCGATCGACCTGCGAGTCGTCACGTCCGCGCAATTTCCCGTCGCGTGGGTGCATTTTACGGGCTCGAAGGAACACAACACTCTGCTGCGCGGCTTGGCCAAAAAGCGCGGCTGGAAACTTTCCGAATACGGCCTCTTCGACGGTGAAACCCCCTTCCCCATCGAAGACGAAGCGGGCGTTTACGCAAAATTCGACCTGCCCTTCGTGCCGCCGGAACTGCGAGAGGGCTTCGACGAGCTCGATCTGGCCGCCGCCGGGCAACTGCCGGAATTGCTGCCCTTCGGCGCTACACGGGGCGTCGTGCACGCCCACAGCAGGTATTCCGACGGTCTGCTGACTTTGGCAGCGCTTGCCGCGGCGGTCCGGGAACGCGGGTTCGCGTATTTGGGGATCACCGACCACTCGCAAACCGCAGCCTATGCCGGCGGCTTGCGGCCCGACGACATCAAGCGACAGCATGAGGAGATCGATCGGCTGAATGCGGAACTGGCGCCCTTCCGCATCTTCAAGGGAATCGAAAGCGACATTCTCCCGGATGGTTCGTTGGATTACGACGAGAAGACGCTCGCCTCGTTCGATTTCGTCATTGCGTCCGTGCACGGCAGCTTCACCATGGATGCAGAAACGATGACCCGTCGCATCATCTCGGCCATCGAGAATCCGCATACGACCATTGTCGGGCACTTGACCGGGCGCTTGCTGCTGACCCGCGATGCCTACGCGGTGGACGTCAACGCGGTTCTGGAAGCGGCGGCGAGACACAATGTGGCCGTCGAACTCAACGCGAATCCGCATCGTTTGGACTTGGATTGGCGGCACCACCGGCGTGCCCGCGAGCTCGGAGTCAAGGTGCCGATCTGCCCGGACGCTCACCGCGCCGAAGGCATCAACGACGTTCACTACGGGGAAGGTATCGCCCGCAAAGGAGGGCTGAGCGCCCTCGACGTTCCCACCTGCCTGCCGGTCGATGAGTTCGGCGCGTGGCTAAGCCGGAGGAAAACATGAACAAGGATTTAAAGAAGAAATCACAAACGATTTATCGCGAGCTAAAGAAGCTGCATCACGACGCGCACATCGAGCTTGTCTTTGCCGATCCGGTGGAGCTTTTAATCGCCACGATTCTCTCGGCGCAATGCACCGACGTGCGGGTCAACGCGGTGACCGCCAACCTGTTCAAAAAGTACCGCAAGCCCGCCGATTACCTCGCGGTCCCGGTCGAGGAACTGGAGAAAGACATCCGCCCGACGGGCTTTTTCCGCAACAAAACCAAGTCGATTCGCGGCGCGATGCAGGTAATGATCCAAGACCACGGCGGCAAGCTGCCGCAAACCCTCGACGACTTGGTCAAGCTGCCGGGCGTGGGGCGCAAAACGGCGAACGTGGTTTTGGGCAACGTCTTCGACACACCCGGCGTGGTGGTCGACACCCACGTCTCACGCATCGCGCGACGCCTCGGCCTGACAACAAACAAGGACCCGGTGAAAATCGAATTCGACCTGATGGAACTGTTTCCGCGCCGGGACTGGACGATGCTCAGTCACGTGCTGATTTTCCACGGACGCCGCATCTGCAAGGCGCGCAAACCGGCCTGCGACCAGTGCCCCGTCACAAACTCGTGCGACTACTTCACGACGGGCGCCTAGAAGGACGTAACGCCGGGTGCAATTGTTGACAACCGTTCGCCGGTATGCTAAACGGACTCCCTCTTGCGTGGCGTATCTGTGCGCCTGTAGCTCAGTGGATAGAGCAACGGACTACGAATCCGTGTGTCGCAGGTTCAAATCCTGCCAGGCGCGCCACACGACACGGCCCGCGGGTTTATTGCCCGCGGGCTTTTTTCATTTCTCGCCCCATTGAAAGTGCGTGCCGTCCTCCGAGTCATCCTCGCTTTCGGCGCGCTCAAAGGAAGATACAAATACTTGGACAGGGGCGCATCCGTCATTTCCCGCGTTGACAGAGATGGATCGTGTCTGTCCCGAGAGCTTGCCGCGTGGCTTTCGCGTCACCCAGGCAGCCAACAGGATCAAACGCCTCAACTTCCAAACCAGCCCCCGCGATTCGGTCCGCGAAGTCGCCGCCGTACCACCGCACATGGTCGGGATGACCGAAGGCCTCATTGCGCGCCGCAGCGCCGGACGCCGCGGCTACGGGGTCTTCGAAAGTAGGTCGGCCGAGCCGTTGGGGTACGATCAACAAAGCCCAACCGCCGGGTCGGAGCATACGCCTGATTTCCCGCAACGCTTGTGCGTCGTCTTCGATGTGTTCCAAAACGTGCGAGGCGATTAGGCCGTCAACCGATTTATCGGGCATGGCAAGGGCGGTGAGATCAAGCACCTGATCCGCACCACCTGGTTCCTTATCAGCCGTCGCGTACCCGGCGCCCACGACGGCGTGAATCGCGTTTGCCAAACACTGGCGCGGGGCGAAATGAACAACCACCATGCCGGACCTCAGCAGCTTGCGGGCCGTGAGAAAGGCCCAGATGAACCGGTGGCGTTCGAGCGCACCGCATCGCGGGCATTTGGCGTTGGGCCTCGGTGGATTGCCGAACGGGAAAAAAGCGGGCGCGTTATGCCCGCATAGCGGGCAGTGGCAATCGGTCATGTCAGAGAATCCTTCCGTTGTTTGACGATCTCTTCATCGCGGAAGCGATCCGGACTCCGCTACATCGCGTCCGTGGTCTTTCGGATTCGGATCGGGTCGTCCAACATGGCGGGAACGCACCGCTCAATTTCCGGCACGACGCGTGACTGCTTCATTCCTCGCCCCATTGAAAGTGCATGCCGTCGGATTGCCGCCAGCGGCCACCCCACGTGAAGCCCATATCCTCCGCGATTTGAACGATTTCCGGATGCATCACCGGCTCCTGACCGAAGGGATTCCATGACGCATCCAGGTCGACGGCCATACCGTAGGCGTGGGTGGAAAGCTGGGTGCCGCGGCGAGTGTTGCGAAACACGTAACTGCCGTCCACCGTGCGCAGGTGGCGAAGCAGGTCGCACGCCAGCAGACGGGCAAAAAGCTCGTAGTAAACCGCCACGCACAGGCGGTGGATGACCAAGCCGTATCCGACCTCGCCGGTGCGCGGATCGCGGCGCGTCGCCAACCAATCCAGCCGCCGGCCGTCGGCGAGCGGATAGTACAGATGCCCCAATCCGTGCACTTCCATTTGCGAGGCGGCATAAAGATTCGGCGGCAATCCCCAATGCTCGCGCTTCTCGTTGATGGCGTCGGCCGTCAACCGACGCGGCCAGCGCAGCGGACTCAAATCGCAAAACGCCAAATGGGCGCTTTCCCAAGACGCGCGGCCGGTCGGTTCGCCGTAAACCGCACGCCATTGGGCGCGACCTTGCGGCGGGGGGAAGTACCAGCCCGTTTGTAGCGACGACGGCGTCTCGCGGGCTTGCCATTCATCCAGCAATTGTAACGCCGCCAGCGTATACGGCCCGACAATGCCGTCCACGCCGCCGGGAACCTGGCGCTCTTCCTGAAAGCGCCGCACGACGGCCTCGGTTCGCATGCCGAACCAACCGTCCACTCCGCCCTGCCCCAGGTCGTAGCCCATGGCCAGCAAAACCCCTTGTATGGAGCGCACATCCTCGCCGTGCATGATGGGATCACTCAATTGCAGCAGTCTCATAGCTTCCCCGTTTCCGATGTTTCTCTTCCTATCATCGCGAGAGACGGAGAACCTACGGGACACGCGGCTCTGATATTCGGCACCCGGGGAAGAAGGCTAAGGCGAGCTTTGATTTTCCTCGGTCATCAACTCACTCAAGCGCTTGTCCAGAAACGCCGCAAACGTTTGATGCCCTTCCGGAGTGAGGTGGGTAGTGTCAAGGAAAAGCGCCGGATCGTTCAAGACAGCCAAGGGATCGACGAACAAAACGTTTTCCTGCGCGGCCGTTTCACGCATCGCCGCGGTCGTCGTGTCGTGAGCGTGGCGCGTTCCGCTGTCAATTTCCGGCATCAGTATGAGCGTGGCGCCGCCGGCTCGCGTCGCCTCGGCCATGCCGGCGAGAATTTCGCGCGGCGTGGGCGGAATGCGAAAGGATTCGACGTCCGCCACGTCCGCAAGAAGATCCGCCTCTCTACGTGCCTGCAACACGCGATCCCGCCACCAGAGAAACGCCTGGCTGCGGTCGAGCGCCTGATACAGGGCCAGACCTATACGATTCGCCGTTCCATGACTCACGGCGCTCTCAAGTTCCCCGAGCGAGTCGTCGCCGCGCGCGCGCATCGCCGCCACGATCTGTTGGGCGCGAGGATAGAAACTCTTCGTCGAAGCCCCGAAGCTCTCGTTGCCGCCGTAATAGAGCACGACGACTTTCGGCTTCAGGCGCATTAGCACCTCACGCAAATAAATGCTCAATTGATAGGCGACGTGGCCCCCACAGCCGGCGTTGATTACATCCCATTCGGGGTGTTGCTGCTGCAATACGCCGGGAAAGGCGTCTTGTATGTCTTCTAAACCCGCGCCATAGGTGCTCGAACTCCCAAGGCAAATAACGCGTGGGCGTGGGGAATCGGTAGGATATTGCGTCCCTTTATTTTTTATAAACTTCGCGCGATCGTGTTGTCCGTAAATATTGGTTAGTTCAAACAGCATCCAGGTGGGTTCGTCACGCTCGTATCGCGGTATGTCCGGCCCCGCAACACGGGCGACGATCTCCGCCCCGGCGAAAAACAAGTGGAGGATTACCACGATAAACAGAACAAAACGCGGCAAGCGTTTGCGTCGCGGTTTCCTCTCGCGGTTTGCCGAAGCGCCACCGGTCGTGGCTTGCGTATCGATTTCCTCGCCCATCTCGAAGGCTATACCCGTTGGTTGTTTACCGCGTGTTGCGGGCCGGCGGCGGCCGACGAAATCATTGTCCGCGTTGGGCCGGCGCAGTTCAACCCCATGCCGACTTCAGGATGGCGGCGCGGGCTTCTCGGGGTGCAGGCAGCCCTCGTGGCATTCGGCATCGCATTGCCCGTCGCATGGTTCGATGTGCACCGTGACAGAGGAGCGCATCAGGCGGCTGCGGATTGCCTCTTCGAGGCCGTCGGCGAGAGAGTGAGCTTCTTCTACGCTCATCGACGCGTCGACCTGCACGTGAAACTCGACGAAGCGATAAGGACCCGCCCGGCGGGTTTTGAGCTTGTGATAACCACGCACGGCCTGTGAATACGAAGTGATAATCTCGCGCACGGCGGCGACTTCCGCTTCGGGCAAACTGGCGTCGATCAAATCCCTCACGGCCTGCTTCGTCAAACGATAGGCCGCGTGGATGATAATCAGCGCCATGCCGATCGCGACGACCGGATCGATCCACACCAGATTCCACGCCGGATTGAGCCACCGACCCAGCCAAATCACGCCCAAGCCCACCATCACGCCGGCCGAGGTTAGCGCGTCGGTGCTCAGGTGCCATGCGTCGGCCTGCAACGCCAGCGACTCGGTTTCTTTGCCCACTTTCATCAGCAGCGAGGAGACGATTACGTTCGTAATGGTCGCCACGAGCATCACGCCCACGCCCCATGCGACCTGCCCGAGTTCGTGGGGGTGCAATAACTTCTGGACGGCCTCGACAATGATCCAAATCGCCGCGAGAAAAATCAGCAGCGCTTCGACCGCGCCCGATAGACTCTCGAATTTTCCGTGGCCGAAAGCATGGTCGTGATCGGGCGGTTTATCGGCGTTGGATACGGCGAACCACGCCATAAGCGCCGCGACCAGGTCGGTCGTAGAGTGTATCGCTTCGGAGATCATGGAGACCGAACCGATGGCCAATCCGGCGACCAGTTTGCCGATGACCAGCAGGGTATTCGAGAAGACCGAAAGCATCGCCACGCGGCGCTTACGACGTCCCATTTGATCGACCGAATGCGGTGTTTTGCTACCCATTGGCGTATTGTACAAAAAATGCGACAGGTTTCAATACCGATCCCTTATTGAGACCAGATGGCCCGTAAATATGTGTCCTCGTCGCATGATACGACCAAATCAGCCGGAACCGACAGAAAATTAGCCGCCAATTTCTCGAATTCGTGGCCAAAATTGTGTCGCAGACGTCCAACATCTTGACGTTTTCGCCTGTTTGTGGCACTAAATGTTGTCATTTTTTTTGCGATAAGAGGAGCCACTTTTGGCAGCGAAACGAAACGGGGGCGGAAACGCCACCTATAACGAGGAGCACGTCCGATCGTTAGATTGGCGCGAGCACATCCGCACGCGGCCGGGGATGTACATCGGCAAATTGGGCGACGGAACCCAATACGACGACGGCATCTACGTACTGCTTAAGGAGATTCTCGACAACAGCGTCGATGAATTTCTCATGGGCGTGGGCCGCAAGATCGAAATCGTCGTGGACGACGACGGGGTGATGGTTCGTGATTTCGGGCGCGGCATTCCGCTGGGTAAATTGGTGGAGTGCGTGGCGCAAATCAACACCGGCGCCAAGTACGACGAGGGAGCATTTTACCGTTCGGTCGGTCTCAATGGCGTGGGGGCGAAGGCGGTCAACGCCCTGTCGGAATTTTTCCGAGTGGAATCCTACCGCGACGGCGAGATGAGATTCGCCGAGTTCTCGCGGGGCGAGTTGAAAAAGGAGAGCAAGCCCAAAGGCTCCAAGCAGCGCAACGGGACACTCGTTCATTTTCGTCCGGACCCCGACGTTTTCCCGAGCTTTGTCTTCCAGTCGGAATTTATCCGCGAACGCCTGTGGATGTACGCCTACTTGAATCGCGGGCTCAAGATCCACTTCAACGGCGAAGTCATATCCAGCGAGAACGGCTTGGGAGACCTACTGCATCGCGAAGTGGCCGACGAAGGCCTCTACCCGAAGATTCACGTGGTGGGCGACGACATCGAATTCGCCCTGACCCATGTCAACCAGTATGGCGAGTCGTATTTGTCTTTCGTCAACGGCCAATACACACACGACGGCGGCACGCACCAGGCAGCCTTCCGCGAGGGTCTCTTGCGAGCTTTCCGGGAGTATTTCAAGAAGGACTTCGACGCGCAGGACGCCCGTGGCGGCATTGTGGGCGCGGTGTTGGTTCGTTTGCACGAGCCGGTTTTCGAATCGCAAACCAAAACGAAACTGGGCAGTGCGACGGTGACGCCCGATGGTCCCTCGGTCCGGTCCTGGGTCGTGGATTTCGTACGCGAGAACCTCGTGCGCCACCTGCATAAGCACCCCGATATCGCCGAGGCTATCCAGAAGAAGATTCTGCGCAACGAACGTGAGCGGAAGGATCTGGCGGGCATTAAGAAGCTGGCCAAGGAACGCGAGAAAAAGGCGAACATCCATAACAAGAAGCTGCGCGATTGCAAGGTTCACTACACGGATCTGAACGAAGAATTCCGCTTTTTCACCCAGCTTTTCATCACCGAGGGCGACAGCGCCTCGGGCAGTATGAACAAAGCGCGTAATCCGGAATACCAAGCGGTTTTTGCGCTGAAGGGGAAGCCGCTCAACACCTTCGGGCATTCGCGGAAAGTTGTGTACCAAAACGAAGAACTGAACTTGTTGCAGCACGCACTGGGCGTCGATGGCGATCTTGACGGCCTTCGCTTCAATCAAGTGATCGTCGCGACGGACGCCGATGTGGACGGGATGCATATTCGGCTACTACTGCTCACGTTCTTTTTGCAGTTCTATCCCGACCTGGTCAAAAAAGGCCATCTATACATTCTGCAAACGCCGCTGTTCCGAGTGCGCAACAAGAAGGAAACCCAATACTGCTACTCGGAAACGGAAAAACAAGAATCGGTCGCCGCGTTGGGCCGCGCGACGGAAATCACGCGGTTCAAGGGACTGGGTGAAATTTCGCCCAACGAGTTCGGCCAGTTTATCGGCGCCAACATGCGCCTGGAGCGTGTGGATTGGCCGCACACTAAGCCGTTGAGCGAGGTGTTGCGCTACTACATGGGTAAGAACACTCCGGAGCGACGTGAAGACATCATCGCACACCTCATTTTCGAACCGATCGATCGCGTCGGCGACAAGGCGGAGAAGTAAGGGCCATGGCGAAGCGTAAACGCGGTACCAAGAAGAAAAACGCCCAAGAGGAATTGCCGCTGGCATCCGGCGCCAAGGCGAAGAACCTGACGCTGGAACACACCTACCGCGACTATTTCCTGCAATATGCTTCTTATGTAATCACCGACCGAGCGATCCCCGACGTCGCCGACGGCTTCAAGCCCGTGCAACGCCGGCTGATGTACGCCATGTGGCGGATGGACGATGGTCGCTACAACAAGGTGGCGAACATCATCGGACATACGATGCAGTTCCATCCCCACGGTGATGCGTCGATCGGCGCGGCGCTGGTCGGCATGGGGCAGCACAACCTGCTGATCGACACGCAGGGAAACTGGGGCGACCCTGTCACGGGCGACTCCGCCGCGGCGGCGCGCTATATCGAGGCGCGGCTGACAAAGTTCGCTAAGGACGTATTGTTCGCGCCGCATCTCACGGAATACAAGAAGTCCTACGACGGACGCAACAAAGAGCCGATCAGCCTCCCCGCGCGTTTTCCGGTCCTGCTGGTCACCGGCGCCGAAGGTATCGCGGTTGGCCTTTCCACGCGCCTGCTGCCGCACAATTTCATCGAAGTGCTCGAAGCACTCAAAGCCTACTTGCGCAAAGAGCCTTTCGAATTGCTGCCCGATTTTCCGACCGGCGGCTCGGCGGACGTGTCCAACTACCAAGACGGCCGGCCGGGAAGCCGCGTGAAGGTGCGGGCAAAGATCGAAATCGGTAAGGGCAAAACGGTCGTCATCAAAGAGATTCCGTACGGGACTACGACCACATCGCTGATCGATTCGATTTTGGCCGCCGCCGACAAGGGGAAAATCAAACTGGCCAAGGTGGAAGACAACACGGCGGCGGAGGTCGACATCCAGGCGACTTTCCAGCGTGGCGTCGACCTGGACCAGGCCATCGACCAGCTTTACGCCTTCACCGATTGCGAAGTCAGCCACAGCCCGAACGGCATGGTAATCGTCAACGGGCGACCGGAGTCGATGGGCGCCATGGAGATAATCGCTCACGCGGCCGAACAGACGCGGGAATTGCTCCGGAGCGACCTACAGTACCAATTGGATCAATTGGAGACGAAATGGCACCACAAGAGCCTGGTGCAGATATTCGTCGAAAACCGGATTTATTTGCGCATCGAGAAGGCCGAAACGTGGGAAGCGGTGCTCGATAATATTCGAACGGGCCTGGAACCCTTCAAGAAGGTACTCCGGCGGGAAGTCAATGAAGATGACCTCGTAATGCTCACCGAGGTGAAGATGCGCCGCATCAGCGCCTGGGACGCCGAACGGGCGCGCGACGAACTGCTGGCCATCGACAAGGACATCAAGAAGGTCAAACGTCACCTGCGAAGCATCACGCAGTACACGATCGACTGGTTCGATTACCTGCAGGAAACCTACGGCGAGGGCCGCGAACGCAAGACGGTGATCGAGGATTTCGACACGATCAAGGCGGTCGAGGTCGTGGCGCGCACCGAGAAGCTGTACGTCGATCGCGAAGGCGGCTTCATCGGCACGGGGCTAAAAAACGCCGAGGACCTGGGCGCGTGTTCCAGCTTGGATGACGTGCTGGTGATGCTGCAAAACGGCACGATGCAGGTTGTGAAGGTCGGCGACAAAGTCTTCGTAGGCGAAAACATTATCCACGTTCAGTTATTTACGCTCGAGGACCGCGAGGCGGTGTTCAACCTGATTTATGAAGATATCCTCAGCGGAAAAGCCTGGGTGAAGCGTTTCACAGTCGGCGGCGTAACGCGGGAACGCCCTTACAATATTGCGGGCAATGCGAAAAAGCCGAAGGTCTTGTTCTGCGTGCCGGGCGACCGGATTCTCGTCTACGTGAAGTTGCGTAAAAAACCGCGCATCCGGACCGATCACTACTACGATCTATCGGAAGTGTTGGTCAAAGGACGCGGCGCGGGCGGCAATATTATCAGCAAGCACAAAATCTCCAGCGTGCGGGAAATTTCGGCGCAGGTTTTTGAGAATCGCACAAACGGCGACAACGGCAATAACGGCGAATGAGTTGTGGACGTGCCCCGCGGCCTAGTGCTACGCTGCGGTTATGAGGCGCGCGCTTTGGCTGGTTTTCATAGTGTTGTTGCTCGGTGCTCCCGTTTCCGCCGAAGATGACACGCTTACATCGACTCCCCCGAAAACCGATTTCTTCCAATTCACCTATAGCAACGAAGTGTGGCGCGACCCGGCTCTCGACCCCCTGGCGAATTCGCTGATCGCGCCCGGCCCGACGCGTTACTCCAACTTTTACGGGCGATGGGTTTCCGGCGATCACCGCATCGATTTCGGCGGCGGCTTGACCGGTTTCACTGATCGTTACGCCTACGGCGAAATGATGGACGGCAGCGCGTTTACGGGGTCGATCGCCTACCGGTACCACGGCCTGTTCGGTGGAGTTATCCGCCCCGTGGCGCGTTTTACAGCCGGGGCCGGACAAGACTACCGACAAGTCGGCGGGCCCGGCTTCGTCGGCTACGGTAGCTCGGGAACCGCCTTCTTCGCGTCGGAAGCGGGCTTGGAAATTGTATACAAGGGAATCGGCATCGGCGTAACCGAAGCCTATGTCGTCACGCAACGCTACGACTTTTTCGACCCCGCCGCCGATGTCACCGGACCGGCAGTTTTCAATCCGACTCCCGACTGGGGCAATTGGTCCGAGTGGCTGACGAATTTCTACCTCATCGTGGAGTAAGCGCTCGGCAAACGGCCCGAAAAGACGCTTTTTCGGTTTATCATTGTACAAGGTCCCCACAGCTTGGTATAATTACCTCCGCCGTGGGTCGGCGCGTGGGGGCTTAAGGAGACTGGCCATGACAGCCAAGTATCTCGCCCACGTATTCCTTTTCTTGTTTCTCCTCGTATTTATGTCTGTGATTGGTGGCTGCGATTGCGGTGACAACGAAAGTTGTGACTGCCCCGACTGTCCTGATTTTTCACTCGATGACGACATCACCCTCGATGACGACACCACCACCGACGACGACACCACCACCGACGATGACACCACCACCGACGACGACACCACCACCGACGATGACACCACCACCGACGACGACACCACCGCTGACGACGACACCACCACGGACGATGACACCACCACCGACGACGACACCACGACCGACGATGACGACGACGATTTGACCGTCAACCACGACTATATCGACGGTGGGAACTTCTCGGGTGCTGCGGTGGCCATGACCGCCGCCGGTGAGGAGTATGTCATCAGCAGTCGGGCGCGCCAGTTGCAGGTGTACAGTCGCACCCCATCCGGGTGGGACTATACCGTCGCGGCGGTGGGCATCTTCGGCAATCCCATGGCGGCTTTGGGTCCGGATGGATCACTGCATATTTCCATGCACGCCTGGGAGAGCGAGCGCTTGCTGTATCTTAGTGACGGTGCCGGACGTTGGGCGACCGAGGTCGTGGACGAAGACGGTATTTGCGGCCATTACAGCGCGATTGCGGTCGACGAGGACGGCACGGTGCACATTGTGTACAACGTGGAAGACTCTCTGGGCGCATCCATTGCCGTGCGTTACGCGCGACAAACGATAACCGGTTGGGACGTCGAGGACGTCACGACCGGCACGGACGTCGGCCCTTTTCCGGCCTTGGCGCTGGATCCCGACGGGTTGCCGTATCTTTCCTACAACCGCGGCGGTGAGGTTGAACTATCCCGCAAGAACGGCGGCAGTTGGGAAGCTCTCACCCTTCCCGACAGCAAATCGCGCGGCCGGGCCTCGGGATTGGCTTTTGACTCCACCGACGCGCTGCACGTGATTTATCACAATGACGCGGCGCCGGACGGGTTGAACTACGCATACGGATCCTTCGACGCGCTGACCTACGAAACGATCCCCGGCGCGTCGGGCGTCGGCGACACAATGGCCATGACGGTGGACCTTGATGACGTCGTGCACTTCGTGTTTTTCAGCAGTTCCACCGGCAGCGTATACGGCAACAACGCGGCCAAGGCGTGGCAGCTATCAAACCTCGGCTCAAGTCAGGCGGTGTATATCACCGCGCACTCGGTCGACGACATCGCCGTATCCATCGGCGGTCTGGGCCTGTACCGGAAAAATGGCTCGACTTGGGATACGCCGGCGTTTTTCGGGCACAGTTTCACCACCGGCGATACCGCGGCGGCGGCGCATCCGATCAGCGGCGAGATACACGTAGCCTATATCGAATCGAATACGGCGACGTTGCGTTACGCGATTGAAACCGGCGGCGGTTGGGCCTCGCAAGTGATCGATCCCGATATCGGATCGGAAGTGGAAAATATTGCGATCGCCGTCGACGCGGGCGACGTGGCGCATGTGACGTACTACGACGCAGCCACCGCGCGCCTGCGCTACGGCAACAACGGCGGCGGCGTCTGGTCCGTCAACAACATCACCGAGACGCCCGGTGCGGGTAAGCACAGCGCGCTGACCCTTGATGCCGGTGGCACGGCGCACGTCTCGTATTACGACGACGACGCGGGCGACTTGTACTACGCGAGGCCGGAGGGCGGAGTTTGGCAGACGCATCAAGTGGCTGACGGAGGTGTCGCGGGCTGCTGGTCGGATATCGCGGTGCGCGGCGAAGAGGTTTGGATCGTCTTTGTCGACCTGACCGCCGGAGCGATCCGCATGGCTGTCGGTGAGGCCGATACCTGGGATTTCGAAACCGTCGATTCCGACGGCGGCGATTTCGTCACACTTGCCTTCGACGATGGCGGCGTCCCGCACGTCGCTTACTACTACAACGCGACGGTGCGACACGCTCAGAAAAACGGCGCCACGTGGGAAGTGGAAACGGTCGATGACATGGCCGCGGCATCCGAAGTGGCCATCGCCCCTCGTGGCGACACGGGCCTCGTGGTGCTTTACCAGGGCATCGACGAAGACCTCATGTTGGCCTCGCGCGCCCGGCGGGCCTGGCAACCGCAAACCGTCGATTGGTTGGGCTCGGCCGGCGCTCACATATCTATGGCCTCGGCGCCCGGCAGCAACCACCTCGCGGCCACCTACGTCGCGCAAGCGGCGCTGTGGTTCATCCTAATCGACTGAGACCGATTTCTTCGAAAATCGAGCCTCGCTTATTGCGGGGCTTTTTCTTTTTCCGCTACGATGTCTGCAATCCGCGAAAGGAGTGAAATGTGGCGGGGCCCTGGAGCGAAACCATCTTGCCGGCAGCGCACTTTGCGCAAGCGTTGTCGCACCTGCCCGCACCGGAAGCCTACCTCGGCTTTTTTCTCGCGGCGCCGCTTTTCGTGGTGGTGCTGGTCATCTACTTGGCGGTTGTTGTCGCGGCCGTATTGGTGGCCCTCGCGGCGATGGCGGTCGGCGTCGAGGCTTCGCATATTTTGCTGGCCCTCGTGGCGGGGATTGCCGCGGCCACGGCCGTCGAACTCTACCGCCGCGGTTGGTGGCCCGGCAATTGGATTGATCTTCATCAACTCGGCGACACCGCACGGTCCAGACGTCGGTTCGGGGCCAAGGCTGTCAACGCGGCCCGACTGCTGGCGCTGGGCGAAAGAATGCCGCAGGGCTGGGCGTGGCAACCGCCGCGCGCCACACTCTCACCGGCGCAACTGGCGCGCGCCGCGCGACGGATCAGGAAATGTTTTCCGGGCGAAATTGTCGTTCGGTCCTCCTTCGCGGCCGAAGACAACGCGGAAGCCAGCCACGCCGGTCTCTTCCGCTCGATAACCCATGTCGATTCTGCCGACGAAAGCGCCGTGGCCGCGGCGCTGACCGAAGTACTTGCTTCGGCGCAAACACCGGCGCTGGAAGAGTACGCGGCGGGCGATGATTCGTTGGCCATACTCGTGCAAAGCCAGGTGACGCATCAACTAGCCGGCTTCGCTTTTAGCGTGGACATTCTTCACGGGAGGCGCGAATGCCGGTTGGTCGAAGTCGTCGAAGGTGGCCGGGCGACGTATCTGTCCGACCGCATCGACGGCTCGGTACATAAACTTTTGGGCGAGGAGGACACGCTTCCGCCGGCGTTGCACACTCAAGTCACGGCGGCCGTCGATCGCATTGCGGCACGATTCCGGCAAGCGATGGAGATCGAATGGGGCTGGGACGGTGAACGCCTCTGGCTCTACCAAGCGCGCCCGGCCACTTCTGTGCCGCCGTTACAAACCTACTTCGTCGCGCCCGGCCTCACACCGACGGTGCCGCTAACCCCGCTGTCGCGGTCGGTTCTGAATCTCGATGAGTTGTTGAACGGCGCTTCGGCTATCAAGGACGGCAGACGCGAGTTTCACGGACTTGATTATTTTGCGTGGCGCGACCCGTGGCAACGCGATCACCAAATCTGGCGGCTTTTGCCGGGATTCGGCAGGCCCTTCAGGGGTCGGTCGGGAAACTTCGCAACGTTACGCCGTCGTCTACGCACGGCCGTTCTCGCGCAACAAGCCGCACGATGGCGTGCCGACGCGTGGGCGGCGCTTGCCGAGCGAATCACGCAGCGAAAAGTCCGCGCCGACCTCCTGGATGAAACCTATCCGCTCGGAAACCGCCATCCGCTTCTCGTGACGGCACGGGAAATTCAACGTCTCATCGCGTCAAACGAAACGGAGTTGCTGCGGGTCGAATTCGGTTGGCTGCCGCGGGAGGAAATGGAACTGCGCGCGCCGCGCGCGGCGGACGAGCCCGATATCTGGCATGAATTCGCCGCGATCGCGGACGTTGCGCCCGAGGCCGAGTCGACTCATTCTTGGCCGAACCTTCGGCGTGAAGCGACGCTGCCTTGGCGCAATGCCTTAGCGCGTTGGTGCGGTCGCCGTCGAAGGGCGGAGCGAATCCGCGTCGAGTCTTTGCATCTGGATATCCTGCGCATCAACCACGCGTTGGCGGCGCGCGCCCGCGCTCGCGCTGTCGAGTTGAAATTGCCGGAAGACGAGGCCTTTTTTCTCACCGCTGACGACCTGGAGACCGGCGACGTGCCGGCACCTGAGCAACTCGCGGCGCGTCGGCGGGAATATGAAGAGGCTTGTCGCGCGGAGCACCCGCCGGTTTTGCATTTTCGTGACGGCGAAAGGACCACCTGGCCTTCCCCGATCGACGACCCGGCGGCCATTCGCGGCGTCGGTGTCGGATCCGGGACGGTAACCGGTACGCTTATTGTCGATTGGGAGGACGCCGGGGACGACGGTATCTTATTCGTTCCCGATACCAACCCGCTTTACATCGGCCGCTTGCGCCCCGGCCGGCCGGTGGTTGCCCCGCGCGGCGGTCTGCTGACCCACTTCGCCGTGATCGCCCGCGAGATCGGAGCGCCGTTGTTTGTGGCGCAGGTGGCGAATCTACAACCCGGTCAACGAGTGCGAATCGATTTTGAACGCGGGGAGCTTCATCTTGTTTGACCTCGGTCCCCTGATGGTCATCCTTTTCGTCGTTTGCCTGGCGGCCGCGCGATGGACCGAGCGTTTCGTACCGCGTCGTGTGATCCGAGCCAGTCTGTTGCTCGCGACCGCGTCGTTGACGGCGGCGATAGTCGTGGAATTGATATACCGCGCGACACCAGGGTTTCAGCACGTTTGGTCCATCCCCCTCACCTTTCTTTTCTACGCCGCGTTTTTCGTCCTGTACTATTCATTACACCGCACGCCGCGGCCATCCTTCGTGGCAACTTCGGGCTGGTGGTTGCTCTTCCTGCTGATCGTGCTGGCCCCGACGCCACGCGACTACGACCAAAACATCTGGTTGCTGGACCTATTGAATAAGGCAACACCCACCGGCTTGATCGGCCGGTTGCCGTGGAACGCCGCCGAAGCCGTCACGCGCGCATTTGCGCTGGTAAATCTTCACGTGGCGCGATTTTTCCTGCCACTGGCGGGCGCCGTCGCCACCGGATTGGCCTACCTGGCGTTTATCGTGTTGCTGGCGATCTTCGGACACAGGCGCGTACCCAAAGCGACGGCGCTTGCCCCGCCGCGTATTGCGCCGCCAATGGCTGTCGCGATCGGATTGGCGGCCTTTCTCGTACCTCGTTACGACGGCCCGTGGGTCGTGAATTACTACCTGACGTTAGTCACCGGAATCGGCATGGGAATGTTTTTCGCGTATGGCCTGGCGACCTTGTGGCGGGCCGGCAGCACGGTTCTTTGGGCACTGGCGGGAGCGGCTTTCGTAACCGGCCACGGCGTGGAGGCCGTCGCCGTTTGGGGGTGGCTACAAAACCTGGTGGGGGTTATCCCGCCACCGCAATCGCCCGATTTCGCGCCCCCGGAATCATTCGCTCGATTCGGTCGCCGCGTTTTATCGCGTCGCGGTCTGTTGCTTTCGGGGCTGCTCGCCATGCTTCTGGCCTTTGCCTTGAGCATCACGGGAGAGTCCACGCCACCGCAACGAGCGCACCCTACGAAACAAACAAACGAATCCCAGGAAACCATGGTTCGTATTTCCCTTGCGGAAGGTTTCGTATGGATGGATCGATTCGAGTTCCCGAATCGCGAGGGCGAGACGCCCTTGGTCGGCGTACTACCCCATGAAGCGGCCGCCGACTGTGCGATGAACGGCAAGCGGCTATGCACGCAACCTGAGATCGCTGCAGCGTGCGGTCAACAAGGGCGGCGTTTCCTCTTTGCCAACAACCCGGGCGAGTCCAAGCGCACCTTAAACGGCCGCTGCAACGTGCTGCCGCTAAACGACGCGCCGCGCGGCGTGTTGCCGAGTGGCGCGATGCCCTGCGCCAGTGAAAACGACGTGTATGACCTAACCGGTAACTTGTGGGAGTGGGTGGGCCCCGTCGCGAAACCGTGGGCATATGCAACCGGTGCTTGCTATTTGAACAATGACTTCCACACGACGCAATGCGGCTTCACGCTCAAATTGCACGTCGAACAGATCGAGAAACTCGATCGGCAGGTATTCGGTTTTCGTTGTTGTCGCGACGGTGTTGATTAGGGCATCGGCGAAAACTCGTAGGTGACGGTCTTCGTGCGCGTCAACCCTTCCAAGCCGTCAAAGCGCAGGCAAATATGCGGCGCTTCCATCGTGAACCACATGTAGAGTTTGGTGGGCAGCCAGCCGATCACGCCCTTGGGCTTGAGTTCCAGTTTGTACGCCTTGAAAGTGCCAAGCGGCGTGGTGATGGTCTCGATGCCACGGTGAACGATATCGCCGTTGACCTCCGAGTCTCCGGTAATCACCTTCCCCGACAACCGGTATCCCGGCGCTTCTTTGAACGGGAAGCCGCGCAGCAACAGGTAAAGGGCGTCGCCGGGCAGCGTTTTGTCGGTGATTTGGAATTCCTTTTTCTCGGACTTGCCGGTCGCGCGATCCTTAAACGAATAGCGGACGACACGGGCGTTCCAGTCGTAATCGAGATGCCAGTCCATCTGCTCGGCGCCGCGGGAAGTCTTTTTCCAATACAACGTGCGCAGCCCCGTCGCGGTCTCGGCCATTTTGGCTTCTTCATCCCATTCAATGCGGCCGGCGCCCTGCGTGTCGTTATCGCCTTTCATCGTAAACAGAAGATGGCTACCGCCGTTTTCGGTGTGCCGCTCATACACCCAATGCATGTTGTAGAGGGTCTTCTCGCCGTCGAGCGTTTGCACCTTGTAGAGCCCGACCTCTCGGTCAGCGACGACCGACGGTGCGAGCTGGGCCCAAGCCACGGCGGATGAAAGCAGGACGAGACAAAGCGATAGCGTCAACAGGCTGCCGAACTTCATGCCAAACCCCTTCGCTGTGCAATGATCGGGAAGTGGCGTCATCTTAGCAAAGCTTCGATATCGCGCAATGTGGATTGACCCGTCTCGCGCATCGGCTATGTTACCGGCGACGTACCGAGGAAGGACGAGAGCGATATGACCCAGAAAGCAACGGAAGAGCTCGCCCTATCGACCGCGTTGGTCGGCCGCAAGCTCCGCTCGATCACCCGCGAGGTTACGTGGCGGGATACTACGAACTACGCCGCAGCCGTGGCCGATCCGAACCCCATGTATCTGGACGACAGCCAACCAGCCGGCCTCGTCGCGCCGCCGCTTTTTGCCGTGGCCCTAACCTGGCCGCTGGCCGTGGATCTGCCTCAGCAATGGGGCGAATTGATGCCGCCGGAAGTGGTTGCCCGCATGGTACACGCGCAGGAGCACCTGATTTTTCACCGGCCGGTGCGCCCCGGAGACGTTCTGACACTCACCGGTGAATGTGCGGCTCTGGTGCCGATCGAGGCGGGTACTCTACTGTACTTGCACATCGACGCCCGCGATCGCGACGGCGAACCGGTTTTTACGGAGTTCAGCACGCCGCTGTTTCGGGGCGTATCGTGTCCCGACGGGCCCAAGGGAAAGAACAACTTGCCGCACATCCCGCCGCTCGCCGAATCAAGTTCCGCCTTATGGCGCGTCGAAGAACCCATCTCTCGGGAAGCTTCCTTCCTCTACGACGGTTGCACAGATATCGTCTTCCCGATTCATACGTCGACGAGTTTTGCGCGGACGGTCGGCTTACCCGACATCATTCTGCAAGGCACGGCGACGCTGGCCAAAGCCGCCCGGGAGATCGTCAATCGTGAAGCCGGCGGCCAACCTGCTCGGCTCAAAGAACTGGCCTGTCGTTTCGTCGGGATGGTAGCGCCGGATTCCGAGATCGGTATCGAAATGACCGCCCGCGAAAGTGCCGACGAGCGGACGCTTCTAGGCTTCCGCGTGACCAACGGTCGCGGCGCGGCAGCAATCAGCCACGGATTCGCGAAGGTCGAATAGCTCTCAATACTGCACCGTATAGACATACCAGCGATTGGCGATCGCCAGCGCCATGAACACGAATGTCGTCAGAACCGCCACGACACCGATGCCGCGAACGGCGGCGTGTCGCTTCGGCGGCGGCAGCAAGTGCGCCAGGACCAAGAGGCCGAGGGGCAACACGTTGACCAGGCGATAGCCCCAAGGGTACTGGGTGGCGGGCACGAAATATCCCCAGTACAGGGAGTCGACCAGCGGCAGCAAACAGAAGAAGGCGACCAGCGGAACGTTGGCCTCCCGCACCATTTCCCGCACGTACCAAGCCGCGGCGACAGCCATGAACGGCAACAAGGGAATGCGGTACCAGCCGAAAGATTTGTCCGAACCCATGGTGATCGCCATAAACACGAGGTACACGAGCGGCGGCCAGACGACAAATGAGAAACGGATATCCCGACTTTTCCGCCGGGCTGCGTCGACCCAGAACCACGCCAGGGCCAGCCAGAACCATACGTGGGTCAAGGAACCGAATTTCTTATGGGCGATGCCGTTGGAAACGATCAGCGACCACAAGCCGCGTGTGCTGAGCGGATTGCCGTGGCCGGCGGCGCCGAAACGGCGTGTCTGTTGGTTCTGTAATACGCGCCAGAAAGTATCCCAGTCGTAGAACGCGCCGTACGCGAAAAAGAGCAGGAAGAAGCCGGCGCCAACGCCCGCAACCAGGCCGGCCGCGCGCCAGCGTCGTTCAAGCAGCAGAACCACGGCGGCGGCCCCAACCACCGAAAGGCCGGTCACTTTCATGGTGCAGCTAAGCCCGGCGAGCACGGCGGCGGCAATCAAGGCGCGGCGGTGGCCGGTATCCAGATAGCGCAAGAGCAGCAACATGGTGCCGAGAAAAAAGGCGATGAGGAAATTTTCACTCTTCACCAAGCGGCCGGCGTACACCGCCGTCGGATACAGCGCGAAGAAGGCGACGGCCAGCAGCGCGAGCGAGCGTCGCCGCAACACCCGGGCCGCAAAAAAGTAAAGCAGCAGGGCGTTTAGGACGGCCGCGGCGATGGGCAGCAACCGCGTTTGGCGGATGAAGTAGTGGTCGTAGCGCGCGGCGAAATCGACACCGCGCAAGGCCAGGTACGATCCCACCAACAAAGCCAGCCCGGGCGGATGATCGAAAAAGGGAAAGACGATCCGGAAATCGTCGCCGAACAGCCGCTCGTGCCTAGTTTGGGATGTACGGTAGGCGGGCAACTGCGACCATGTGCCCGGCACACCCGTGAAAAGGAGGTGCAGGCCGTTGAGCGTGACGTTGTATTCATCGGCGGTTTCATTCGGAAACGGCAAGCGATCATACTTGTAAAAGCGCGTGCCGAACACGACGAACAGTAGGCACACCAACGCGAGGCAAGCACCATTCCCAACGATAAACGCGGTGAGTTCCTGGGTGACCGTTGGCCTCCAGCGGGCCAGAACGATGACCTCCGCCAACAAAAGTGCGCCGAATGCGAAAAGAGTGAGCCACGGCGCGAAAGGCAGCGGCGGCTGACGATAGAAAAAACGACCGCGGAGCGGAACGAAGTCTTCGCTGCCGCGACGCCATTCAAGCAAGGGACCGTCTTTCCCCTGATATTCGGCGCGGAAGGGGTAGGAAGCACTTTCCAGGTCCCGAGCGGCAACCCGCCGGCGTTCCAGGCGAAACGAATCTCCCTCCGCGATTGTCACGTCCAGTCGCCCTTTATTTTGCGAGCGAAATTCGTAGCGCCCCTCGCGCGGGACGCGTAGATAACCGGTCCACGTGACGGCCAGCTTCGGCACTTCGTCGTTGTCGCCATGGCGGCGTGGGTCCCATCGCAGCATCGCCGGCCCTTGGAAGATCTGCCGCTTTACGAAGTACAGATTGGCATCGCGAATTTGCGCCACGGGAACCTGCTGATCGTCGCGCACAACCTGGTATTGCGCTTCAAGGCCGCAGGCGGGCCAAAGCCACACGGCGAGGCAGATCGGCGGCAGCAACAAAGCGGCAAGCCAACATAGGGGCCGTAAACGCACGAAGAGACTCCGTTTGAAAGTGCCGCCAAAATACCATGTTGCATCGACGGCGGCGAGGTGCGTTAATTTGGTTTCGGCGACGGTTCGCGCAATGTTTTGTGGTGAGCGAACCAATCATACGATCGCAGATGGGAGCATGACGTGCAAAAACGGCATTGGACAATGTTGGCGGCTTTTCTGGTGATACTAGCGGCCTGGCCGATGACGGCGGCGGCACAATCCGAGCAGCCATGGTTCGTCATGACCTTCCGCCCCGAAGTTGCCGCCGGTTTCGGCAACATGACGCTGGAATGGGATAGTTTCGGCGGCTTGCTCGACTATAAGGAAGAAGCGGCCATCGAGAGTGTGAGCGCGTGGGGCTTGACGCCGGAAGCCTTTTTCATGCCGACGAGCGGGCGACATTTCATCATCTCGGCGACGGGTATGTTCGGCGGCGGCAACGGCCGATTTGAGGAAGAAGCCGGAGAAGTTATCGACGGCGAGGATTTGCGTTTCAGCTATTGGCACCTGGCTGTCGGTCTGGGCGGACAATGGTTTCTCGGCGCGGCGGAACGTACGAATCTTTACTTGATGGCTCACCTCGGTGGTGGACGCATGCGGTTCAGCGTGGACTACGAGGACGAGGACGCCACGTCGGATCCACTCGGCGCCGGTTACTTTGACGCGACGATCGGTTCCACGTATCGTTTCGCGAGCAATTTCGTCCTGGGCGGCTCGCTCGCGCTGGCCAACCAACGCTTCGCCGGGACGGCCGACTCGGGCGACTTCTGGAACGTCAACACCAGCGGCAGCCTTTTGACGACAAAGTTGAGCTTGGTGTTAGGGTTCGCCGTGTTTTAAGCGCGGTGTTGAATTGTCAGAATAACTACGGTATTCCTGGAAATGGGAAGCTGATTCTCGAAGCCTGTATGCGTCAGCCTTTCCTCCCAAACTCAGCCTAAGGGAGGACCGCCATGCCGGGGAAAAACCAGCCGCATTCGTTCGACGAAATCGTTAATAAACAGATCCGCAAGTGGAATCTGCAAACCGGGCATGAGAAACCTTCGATACAGCATCGCCCGCCCGTCATTTGTATTTCGCGTGAAGCCGGCAGCGGCGGCAACCGCTTGGCGCACGTGTTGGCCGACGCGCTTGATTTCGATTTGTTCGATCAAGCGTTGGTACAACGTATCGCCGACAGCGCAAAGGTCAGCGCGGCGGTCGTGGCCAGCGTGGACGAACGCTGGCGGTCGGTGATGGAAGACTGGATGGCCGATTGGTCCGATCGCCGCCATCTTTGGCTGGACGATTACCTCAAGCATCTGTTGAAAGTGTTGAGCACCATCGGCCAACACGGTCACGCGGTAGTCGTCGGCCGCGGCGGAAACTTCGTCTTGAACCGCAAAGAGTACTTTTACAGCTTGCGCATCCGCGTTATTGCGCCCATCGAACAACGCATCCAGAAGATCGCCTCCAAAATGAAAATGTCGATCGACAACGCGACCAAATCCGTCAACAAGACCGACGCCGACCGCAAGGCTTTCATTCGCAAATATTTCAACGAGGCAATCGACGATCCGGCTAACTATGACTTGGTGATCAACACCGGACGATTAACGATTGAGGATGGTGTGGAGATCGCTCAAGCGGCGCTGGGCACGCTTCTGCGAAAGTAACTTTCCGATACCCAAAAATCAGCGCCGGAAGTCGAGCACCTCAGGCATGAAGTCGGAAACGACGAAACGACTTTTCTTCCGATATCCTTCCGGATCGCCGCCGAGTTGAAACGGCAGGTCGGTATCAGACTCCACAGTGACGTCTTTGACCAGGAAGTCGATCATGTTGTCGCTGTCCCACTTGCCCTGCCAGACGGCGCTCATGTGCGGCAAGAGTTCGCCCACCGAAACCTGCGCCACACGTAGTTGCATGTACCCTTCCTTCGTGCAGGCATAAGGGTAGGCCTTGAGGTTGAAACCGAAGTTTTCCGTCGTGCCGACGCCCACCATGATCGCGCTGCCTTCGTAAAGGAGATCGCCCTTTTTGTGTTCCGTTCGACACGCGCCGTCCGCCTGATTGACGCTGTATACCGGCTCGTCGGAATTGTTGTAGATGCGCACCGGCATTTTCCAGTTGCTGATCGCAATCCGCGGCGCCGCCTTAACAAACGTGGCCCAAAGATACCCCGCCAAGCTGTTGGAGACTTTCCACATGAATCCGGTCTGAAACTTGTTCTTCAGTTCGATGTACTCGTTGAGGATCATCGCGTCGACACCGAAGCCGCCGAAGTGGAAGAGTCGCCCTTCGGATTCGACCATGTTGAACCGGGTGAATCGGAGTTCGTCGCCGCGAAGTTGCCGCAAGGTCCAAATCGGCTCGACTTTCGGCGGCACCTCGAGTTGGCCGGCCCAGCCGTTGCCGGTGCCAAGCTTTAACAGCCCGAATCTCGGTATCTGGTAATCGCCGCCTTTCTTGTTCAATCGAGCGACTTTTTTTCGTACTTGCTCGATGATACGCATCGCCGTGCCGTCGCCGCCGCCGCACAGCACCAGCGGGTATCGTTTCTTGATGATTTCATCGAGGCTTTGGTCGGATTGCTCTATCGTCCTGGTAACATAGATATCCTCGACGTCGACATGTTGCGAAACCATTTCGAGTGTCGACTTGCGAACCTTCCGCGCCTTCATGTTGATCGCCACGGCAAATGGACCCATGGTGCCCCTCCGCAAAATCGGTCAGTCAACGGTTACTAAACGATCATTTAGCTATTCGGACAATTAACACGTGATTTGTCCGTTTGGCAAGCGGCTTTAGAGGCAACCACACCCCACGTCGGGGTCCCAATCGAAGCCGTCCCCGTCGTCGGGTTCGATGCACTCGTCGATTACCTCGATGCAGGACATATTGCGGGGGCATGGGAGTTCCCCCGGGACACACATGTCCGTCTCTTCATCGCAGGCTTCCTCGCCATTGCAGAAAAGGCCGTCATCGGGGCACGGGCTGCCGACATGGTAACACTGGTCGAACTCTTCACTGCACAACTCGGCGCCGTTGCACCAGTTGCCGTCGTCGGGGCAACGGGTTCCCGGCGTGAACGCGTGTCCGCAGGAATCAGACTGTTCGTCGCAGAGTTCCTCTCCGTTACACCACTGGCCGTCGTCGACACACTCGGGGATGTCCTCGACGAGACATTGCCGCGTTTGCTCGTCGCAGGTTTCCCGACCGTTGCAGTACAGATTGTCGCGACATGGATCGCCGAGGTGGTCTTGGCAGATACCTTCGCGGCAGCGATCGACGCCGTTGCAGAAAACCTGGTCGTCGCAGTACATGTCGTCGGCCGCAGGCACGTCCGGCGGACACAAAAAAGACACACCGTCGCAGTATTCCCGACCGTCACAATCATGGGCGAGGCCGCGGCACAAAACCCCGGCATCGTAGTAGCGGTCGGGCGGACAAAGCGGCCCCTCCCCGTCGCACGCCTCAACCTGGTCGCAGAGGCCGGCAGCCGAGCGGCATTCAACGCCGGACTCCATAAAGCTATCGGCGGGACAAGGCGCCGATTCCCCGTCGCAGAGTTCCTCGATATCGCACATGCCGGCCACGGCGCGACACAAAATACCCGACGGGCTCATTCCGTCGTCCGGACAGTCAACTGACGCACCGTCACAGAACTCCACGGCGTCGCACAAATCCGTGGCGTCACGGCAAACGGTCGTCTCGTCGGCGACTTCATCGGTCGGACACGCATAGGCAACGCCGTCGCATAATTCCGCAACATCGCACACGCTGGCAGCCGTCCGGCACTCTCTGGTCACGGGATAGACAGCGTCATCGGGGCAAGTCGGCCCGTCACCGGGGCACAATTCCGGAGCGTCGCACAAGTCGGCGCTTACACGACATTCCATGGTCGAGGGCTCGAACTCGTCGGTCGGGCATGCCGGCCCGTCCCCGGGGCAGAACTCGTTGATGTCGCAATCGCCGGCCACCGCCCGGCATTCGGTGGATGCGAGTGCGAAGTCGTCGACTGGGCAGTCAATCGTGAGACCGTCACAAGATTCGGCGATGTCGCAATCGTCGGCCACTGCCCGGCACTCGAAACTGTCGGGGGAGACCTGATCGGCGGGACAAACGACCGTCGTGCCGTCACAAAATTCGGTCACATCGCAATCGCCGGCCACGGCGCGGCATTCAGTCGTACCGGGCGCCACGCTATCGGCGGGACACGTGCTGGCAAGGGCGTCGCAGTGCTCGGCGAGGTCGCAAACATCGACGGAAGCGCGGCATTCCGTGGTCACCGGTTCGAGTTCATCGGGCGGACAAGCCACGTCAACACCGTCACAAAGCTCCACTGCATCGCATAAATCGACCGCCGCGCGGCATGTGGTCGTCACCGGTTCGACGACGTCGGAGGGGCATGCGGGGCCGTCAGCGGGGCAAAACTCGGCCACATCGCAGATGTCGGCCGCGGGCCGGCATTCCGTGGCACCAGGTTCGAATACGTCTGTGGCACATGTTTTACTCACGCCATCACAGTATTCGATCACATCGCACGGCCCCTGCATATCGCGGCAAATTTCCGTGTCGGGTTCCAGTTCGTCAACGGGACACTCTTTGTTGACGCTGTCGCAGAATTCCGCCGCATCGCATAGGTCGGCGGCGGGACGACACTCGGTGGTAATCGGCTCCACGGCGTCGGTTGGACAAGCGACGCCCGCACCGGTACAGAATTCCGCCGTATCGCACAAGTCGGTACTGGCGCGGCATTCAGTGGTCGCCGGCTCGAAGCTGTCGACGGGACAGTCGGGCGCGCTCCCCTCGCAGTACTCGGGTACGTCACAGATATCCGCGTTGGGTCGGCAGATTCGCGTCCCCGGCAACGGAGTGCAAACCCCGTTCGCGGATCCGCCCGCCGCGACGCTACAAACCTGGCAGTCATCCGGGTTGTTGCCGCCGCACTCGGTACCACAGCAGAAACCATCAACGCAGAAGCCGGTCATGCACTCGTCGTCTTCGTTACACTCCGCGCCGGTAGCGTAAATCCATACGCGTCTGGCCCGGGCGCGGCCGATGCCGTTCTCATCGTTTTTCCGGTATACGATCAACGAGTGACCGCCACCGGCCGAAGCGACATCCGGGTCGAGTTTGCCGCCGACAGTGACATCGATCGGCGCGCCGTCCGGTAGCATGACCACCCCGTCAGGGCGAATCCAGGTTGCGTACAAATCGGGCAGCGAATCGCGATAGTCAATCCACAGAACCATTGAGAATTCGCCGGAGAATGAAACGGCGGGAAATTCTTGGTTTTCAGTCGCGCCGGAGATAAGAAAGCCGTCGGCGTCCAGCACGTTGCCGGCGAGGTTGACTCGCGCGCCGTAAATGTCGCTGCGGGTTCCGCGAAGGTCCTGCCACACCGCCAAAAAATTCGTGCCGTCAAACGTCACGTCCGGTATCGTTTCAATACCGGGATCGCTACACAACGCAAAGCCGGCGGGGTCGAGGACGGTTCCGGCGGCGTTGACTCGCGCGCCGTAAATATCGTGATTGCCCACACGCAGGTCTTGCCACACCACCAATGACATACCGGTCGTGGCACACACCGCGGGATACTCCTGCGAGCTGGCGGCGTCGGAAACAAGCAGCCCCGCCGGGTGCGCGACGACGCCGTCATTATCAACCTGCGTCGCGTAAATATCGGTATCGCCACCGCGCTGATCCTGCCAGGCCACGAGGAAACTCGTGTCGTCGAAAGCCACATCGGGTTTGCGCTGTTCGCCGACGGCGTCGGAAATGAGAATGCCGCCTGGGTCAAGCACGTCTCCGCCCAAGGAAACGCGCGTGCCGTAAATATCGTAAACGCCACTTCGTCGATCTTCCCACACCGCAAGGTAGTTGGTGTCGCCGAACGCCACGGTGGGGTACTCCTGGTCGCCGACCGCAGACGTAAGGTTGATGCCGGCCGAGTCGATGGCGTCGCCCGATTGTGTGATACGCGCCCCGAAGATATCCACGTCGTGGCCGTATCGAAGGTCCCGCCAAACGACGAAGTAGTTGGTGCCGTCGAACGCGACCGCCGGGTACTGCTCCAAGTTGGCAGGTCGCTGGGTCGCAAACGTGAGTCCGGTGGGCGGATAGACGACATCGTCGTGACTTATGAAAGCGCCGAGAATATCGTAATTGGTGGTCCCGCCGTCACGAAAATCCTGCCAAGCCATAAGGTGTCGCGTTCCGTCAAACGCCAAGCAGGGGTACGACTGGATATCGGCGGCCTCGCTGACCGCAATTCCCGACGGCGAAATGACCGTCCCGCTACTGGTCACGCGGGTCGCAAACATGTCCTTGTTACCGTTGCGATCATCAACCCAGGCGACCAAAAAGCTGACGTTATCGAAACCGACAACCGGCAACTCTTGGGTCGCGGCAGTATTGGAAACGGCAAAACCCGTTGAATCCAGAACGGCGCCGCTGATATTCACCCGCGCCGCGTAAATATCGCTGTTGCCATTGCGCTGATCTTGCCAGGCAACGAGGTAGCTTGTCGTGCCGAATGCGAGTTCGGGATTCTCCTGCACCTCCGCGAAAGTGGAAACAACGACGCCGCTGGGATCAAGCACCGTGCCGTCCAAGGCTACCCGGGCCCCGTAAATGTCTTCGCCGGTCACCGAGAAAAAGCGGGAATCCTGCCACACGGCAAAGTAGTTGTCGCCGTCGAAGGCAACGCGGGCATTGCTTTGCGTGCCGTTGGCGTCGGAGATGAGAATGCCGTTACCGTCAAGCCGCGTGCCGTCTGTGGCGATTCGCTGCCCGTAAATATCCGGAAAACTCGAGCGATCGTCATCCCACACAACGAAGTAATTCGTGCCGCCAAAGGTTGCGTCGGGGCTGCATTGTTGGCCGCCGCCGATAAAAATATTGATCGGTGTCGGGTCCGAGACCGTCCCGTCGGCCAATACCCGCCGGGCCAAGATATCGAGAGTCCCGTAGCGCGAGTCTTGCCACGTAACGAGAAAATCCTGACCATCCGACGCCGCCGCGGGGTCCAATTGAGTTCCCGCAACCGTAACCAGCGGCAGCCCTTCCGGATCAAGCACGCCGCCGTGAACGTTAACGCGCGCGCCGTAGATGTCATAGCCGGAAAGAGCGAAATTCCGCCGGTCTGCCCACACCATTAGGTAGTTCGTACCGTTGAACGCGATTTCCGGCGCCGTCTGCGCTTCGGCGGCCGGCGCATAAGCGGGATTATCCACGTCGATCTCCGGCGTCACCAAAGGGTCCAGCACAACCGGGAATATCGACCGATCAACCAACGAGGCCGGAACGCGCAATTCGATAAAATCACCGACAACGTGGGGACGAACTTTACTTTCGGATCCGTAGGCGTCGATCCAAGTCGCCGTGCTATACAATACGCCGAGGCCGTTGTCCGGATCCACGAAATGCAGGCCGCTTTCGGTTTCGCCCACGTAGTCCTGACCCGACCAACGAAGGCGAATGACCACGTCTCCGTCGCCACTCGGGCGCCGATCGAGATTCCAGCCTTGCTCGAGCCCCCCGGTCGTGTTTCTCAACCACTCGGTCACCTCGCCGCGCCGAATCAACACACTTTGTGAGGGCGACAACTCTAGATGAGGCGGCGCATTGGCGATATCGACCCGTCCGCACGTAATGTGATCGGTATGCAAAACCAGCGGCGCGGCGTTAAGTTCCCCGCTCGGTGAGTCATCGACGTAACCTGGGTAAAAGCTGAACGCGCCGGTCTCGGCGACACGCACTCCATAGTTGGAGTGGCCTCCGTAGTAGGCATCTTCTTCCCATCGAAAGGCAAAATGCACCTGACGAATAATGGCCGACACGTCAAAGGGCGGATCTGTTCCGACACCGGCGGGAAGCAGGGCGTCGTCGACTACGTGAGTGTCGTCGTCGAGGGGTGCCGAATCGTCATCTACTTGATTTTGTTTGTCATTTTTCGACGAATAGCCGCACGTCACCACGAACGACACGCCGATCAACAACAAGAAAATGCAGCCGGCGAGGCGAAACTTGGTGAATAACATCATCAATCGTCGACCAAGCAATGGTTTCCTCACGTAAGTATATCGGCGAAAACACCTTTGACATCAACCAAAAATGCAATTTCGGGGCCAAATCGAGATCTGCGGCCCTGCGTGAGTCGGTCAACAAGGTTCCACGTAAGGTCCTGCCGCCGAAATGGTCAACCTCCCCGACGCATCAGAGACGGGAAAATCGGTTGCTTTTTTGCGTATTTATTGGCGAATAGCGGTTGACATCAACAGTTACATAGATACAATTCATTCGCTCTGGATACAAGAATCGTGTATCCATCGGTCGCGCTTTCTCGTCGGTGTTACACAATGCGGCACGAGAACGGCGCGAAATTCGTTTAGTGAGGGGGTGAACCCAACATATGCCTGGAGTTCGTGTACGGGATGGTGAATCCCACGAGCAGGCGCTTAAACGTTTCAAAAAGCAGTGCGAAAAAGCGGGCATCCTCTCAGAAATCCGCAAGCGAGAGCACTACGAGAAACCCAGCGTCCAAAAGAAGAAGAAGGCTGCAGCGGCGCGTAAGCGTTTGCTGAAAAAACTGCGCAAACAAGAGCGCGGTGAACGCCGGGGGCTCTTCAGCTAAATGAGTTTGGCGAAGACCACTAACGAAAACTACAAACAGGCCTTCAAGGCTAGGGATGACCTGCGCGTTCAGGTTCTACGGATGTTGCGTGCCGAGATCCACGGGAAAGAAAAAGAGGCGAAACACGAGATTCCTGATGTGGAACTCGTGACGATAGTTCGCACAATGATCAAGAAGCGTAACGAAGCAGCGGAAGCTTTTCGCCAAGGCGGAGCTACCGAAAGGGCCGATCGGGAGTTGGCGGAAGCCGATTTTCTGGCCACGTATCTGCCACCGGAACTGGACGCGGAAGCCTTGAGCCAACTGATCGCTGAAGCGATCGACGAAGTGGGCGCGAAGGGCATAAAAGACATGGGCGCGGTCATGAAAGCCGTGATGCCCAAAGTCGCCGGCCGCGCCGACGGCAAAACCGTCAACCAGAAGGTGCGCCAGGCGCTTAGTTATTGAGCGCTTGGCGCGTCTTTGTTCACTAAAGAAGAAGAGTCGTGCATTTCATCATTGACCTCATAATTTGTGCGGCCATCGTGGTGCTCGCTCTAAAGGGCTTTTATCGGGGTTTCTGGAACGAGGCCCTCGCCCTCGTCGGCTTTCTTGTCGCTTTGGTAGTAACCGCTGCGCTGTACAAGCCGATCGGTTATTTCATCGCTGATATCATTCATCTGCACCGGGTCGGGGTAAGTGTCGTCGTATTTATTCTGCTGTTCATCGGCGTCTCCTATTTGTTCGCCCTGGCCGGCCGCGCCCTGACCAAGGTGTCCGACAAAATAGAATTATCGGAAATCAACCATGTACTTGGCGCGGTTTTCGGCGGATTCAAGGCGGCGTTCATTTGTGGAATCGTCCTGATGATGCTGATGAAGCTTCCCCTCGGCTGGCTGTCCACAGCGGTCCACGAAGCGATGCTGGCGCCTTATGCCGTGAAAATTGCCCAAGGGCTGCTTAACTTATTTGGGTTGAGCTAACACATCCAAACAGCGGGAACCGATGCCCAACAAAAGCGGTTTCATTCCAAGTGAGATCCGAGAAGAAGTGCGCCTGCGCTCGCCGATCGAACAGATCATCGGCGAAACGGTGACACTCAAGCGTGTGGGATCACGCTTGGTCGGACTGTGCCCGTTTCATCAAGACACCGCTCCGAGTTTCTATGTCAGCCCGGAACGAAGTGCCTACAAATGTTTCGGCTGCGGCGCGCACGGCGACGTGTTCAGCTTCGTCATGGAGACGCAGCGTTTGACCTATGTGGAAGCGGTTCACTACCTGGCCGACCGCTGCGGCGTGGATATCCCCGAGAACCTCCGCGGCGAAAGCCGACCACGTGGATACCGCGATCGCCTGTACGGGACCAACGAATCGGCCGTCTCTTTCTATCGCGAAATGTTGATGAGTCCGGAGATCGGTCGGGAGGCGCGGGAGTATCTGCGGCAACGCGGGCTCACGCGGGCCATGATGGAAGCCTTTGAACTGGGTTTCGCGCCGGGCGGCGGCAGTGCGTTGCTCAACCACTTTCGCAAACGCGAAATCGCCGTCGCCGACGCCGAGGCGACCGGCTTGATCCGCAAGCGTGACCGCGACGAGGGGCATTTCGATTTCTTCCGGCAACGCCTGATGTGTCCCGTGCGCAATACGACGGGCAAAGCGGTCGCTTTTTCGGGCCGCATCCTGGGAGGCGACGGGCCGAAGTACATCAACTCCACCGAAAGCGATGTGTTCAAAAAAAATCGCACCTTCTATGCCTTGCAACTGGCCAAGGACGCAATCGGCCAACGAGACTCGGCCATTGTTTGCGAAGGCAACTTCGACGTGATCGCTCTCCACCAACATGATTTCCGCCACGCGGTGGCGGCCTTGGGTACGGCGTTTACGCCCAATCACGCCGACCTGCTGGAGCGCTACACAAAGAATGTGGTTTTCGTGTTTGACGGCGACGACGCAGGTCAAAAAGCCATGTTCAAATTGGTTGCGATTTACGCGAAACGGGAGTATCAACCTCGGGCGGTGATTCTGCCCTCTGGTGAGGACCCCGACACATTTCTGAAAGGTCAAGGCGCGGAAGAACTGGCGGCATTGATAGAAAACGCGCCCGGCCTCATGGATTTCGCACTTAACCACATTTTCGGCCAATATGGGTCGGACGAGGAAAGCTTAGCCCGGGCCGCGGCCGATGCGTGCGCCATGATCGCTACGATCCAAAGCCCTATCCGTATGGGAATACTGGCGAAATCGCTCGCCGAGCGAACCGGACTAAGTGAATCCGCCGTGCGACATCAGGTGGAACGAGCCAGCCGCGGCGCGCGTGCTCCGGACGTGCGACGTGATAAACAATCACGAAAAGTGATGCCAAGCCCGGAGTGGTCGATTTTGGCAACACTTTTGCACTTTCCTGAAGTGAGGTCGAAACTGGACCTGGCATCGGTCTTGTCGGCATTGCCCGCCGGACCGGCGCTGACCTTGGCCGAACGGTTGGCGCATTGCCAGATAGGCGGCGAACTGATTGGTATCGCCGACCTGGTGACCGACGACGACGACGAACCGGTGCGCGACATGGCCGCGTCGTTGTTAATGAGCGACGCTCCCTGCGAAGCGGCAGCGGCGGCGCAGACAGTATTGGAGGCCGCAAGGCGACGAGACGGTGAGAAATTGAAGGCGGAAATCGAGTCCGTGCGTAAACAACGCGACCAGGCCCGAGAGGCCGAAAACAGTGACCGCGCCGACGAATTGCACCACCGTCTGTCTTCCTTGCGGAAACAACTGAGAATGATTAGGATTTAGCACCTTTTGTGAAGAGGGGTTAGAGTATGCCGAAAGATGAAGAGATCAAAGAGCTCAAACAGTTAATTGCCATCGGCAAAGACCGTGGCTATTTGACCTACGAAGAGGTCAATTCTCTGCTGCCTACCGACGTATTCTCGACCGAACAGATCGAAGACATCATGATCATGTTCAACGAGATGGACATCGAGATCGTCGACAGCGCCGAAGAGTATCGAGAGCGTAACGAGAAGTCGAAGGACGACGAGGAAGATACGGTCGATGCCAGCACGATCGGGAAAACAAACGACCCGGTCCGCATGTACCTGCGTGAAATGGGCGCGGTGAGTCTTCTGACCCGCGAGGGCGAAGTGGAAATCGCCAAGCGCATCGAGAAGGGTCAGCAGCAGGTGCTCAAGGCTGTGATGAGCATCCCGTATACCTCCGAAGTAATCCTGGAGATCCAGGAGAAGCTGGCCAACGGCGAAATGAAGCTGCGCGATGTGATCAAAAACATCGAGGAGCGCGACGACGAAGACGAAGATAGCGAGCCGGTCGAGATTAACGAGCAGGAGCAACTGGACAAGGTACTCAAAACCATGACCCGCATTCGCGATCTGGAAGAACGGATCCTGCGGGATATGAGTACTCTTTCGTTGCGCAAGCTCGACAAGCGCCAACGCACGACCGTCAAGCGACGGTTGGATCGCAACCGCAAAACAATTCTGGAACTGCTGGAAGATATCAACCTGAATACGCCGACGATCGAAATGGTCATCGAACGCCTGAAAGGGCGGTATCATTTAATCAGGGCGGCTCGCAAGCACATCGATAGAGTTCGCAAGCGCACCGGGTTAACCGCCAAGCAGTTACGGAAGCTGGCGCGCAAATTAAGCAAACCGCAGGACTTGGCCGCCGAGGCCAAGAAACTCAACGTGCGTATCGCCCGCGACAAGCTCGAAGCGATGGTGATCGAACATCACACCGCCGAGCAAACGATCAAGCAAGTTGAGAAAGAACTTGAGATCAAGGGCGACGAACTGCGCTCCTTGGTCACGACGGTTCACAATGGCGAAACGCTGGCCAACATCGCCAAGAAGGAATTGATCGAAGCCAACCTGCGGCTGGTCGTTTCCATCGCCAAGAAATACACGAACCGCGGCCTGCAATTCCTCGACCTGATCCAGGAAGGCAATATCGGCCTCATGAAAGCGGTCGATAAATTCGAGTACAAGCGCGGCTACAAATTCTCGACCTACGCCACGTGGTGGATTCGGCAAGCGATCACGCGCGCCATCGCCGATCAGGCGCGCACGATTCGTATTCCGGTTCACATGATCGAAACGATCAACAAGCTGATCCGCACCAGTCGGTATCTCGTTCAGGAAATCGGCCGCGAACCGACCCCGGAAGAGATTGCCGAAAAAATGGACATGCCGCTGGAGAAGGTTCGTAAGGTGCTGAAAATCGCCAAGGAACCGATCAGTCTGGAAACGCCCATCGGTGAAGAGGAAGACAGCCATCTGGGCGATTTCATCGAGGACAAGAAAGTGATGAGCCCCGCCGAAGCGGTCGTCAACCTAAACCTGGCCGACCAAACCAGGCGCGTGCTGGCGACGCTGACTCCGCGGGAGGAAAAGGTTTTGCGTATGCGTTTCGGCATCGGCGAAACAAGCGATCACACGCTCGAAGAAGTCGGTCAAGACTTCGACGTCACGCGCGAACGCATCCGACAGATCGAGGCCAAGGCCTTACGAAAACTTCGGCACCCGAGCCGCGCCAGGAAGCTGCGGAGTTTCCTGGAATAGCAAATAAACCGGCCGCCGATTTCGGCGGCCTTTTTGGTAAATGTGCCCGGTGTATTGACAACGCGAGGCCCAAGGCACTATTAAAGCGCACACCGTAACTGCGGCGACGTCTACGTGTCGGGCCCGTAGCTCAGCGGCTAGAGCTGCCGGCTCATAACCGGCTGGTCGCAGGTTCGAATCCTGCCGGGCCCAGGTTTGTTAACGTCGCCGAGAGATTGACATGGCGAGCAAAACGGCGAAGCGGCGCGTGATACGCGTTCGCGAGCTCCTTGAAGTCCTTGAATCATGGTTTCCCGCTTCTCTGGCTGAGCAGTGGGATAATAGTGGTTTACTTTGCGGCTCCCCCGCCGATGAGGTGAGACGTGTCGGCATTGCCTTGGAAGCCTCCGTCGAAGCCGTGCGCAAAACAGCCGGCCGGTCCGGCGGACTATTGATCACTCACCACCCTGTTATTTTCGATCCTCTTCGCAAAATCGACACCCGCCACGGTTCGGGCGCGGTGCTGCGCGAGGCGATGCGACGCGACGTGGCGCTAGTCGCCTGCCACACGAATGCCGATTGGGCGCCCGAGGGCGTCAACGATGTTCTGGCCGAGCGACTCGGATTGCGCAACGTACACGCCTGGCAGCCGAGTTATCCGACGAAATTCAAAAAGCTGGTCGTCCTCGTCCCCCAGTCGCACATCGAACCGGTCGGCGAAGCGATATTTCGCGCCGGCGGCGGTATCATCGGTACCTACGCGAAATGCTCTTTCCGACATCCGGGAGAAGGCACCTACCTGCCCCTGCCCGGCGCCGATCCCTATGCGGGCAAAGTCGGCGCCCTGTCGGCGGAGCCCGAGATTCGCCTCGAAGTGCGCGTGCCGGCCGCGGCTGTGGACGCCGTGTTGGACGCGATGAACCTCGCCCATCCCTATGAGGAAGTCGCGTTCGACTTGTACGATACCGATCGCCAAAGTCCGTTCGGTGGCGTGGCCCGCGTAGGTGAGTTAGCCCGACCGCAAACGCTGGCCGCTTTCGCCCGGCGCGCGGCGCGGAAACTCGGCGCCCGAACAGGGCGTTTCGTGGGCGATGGCTCGCAAGAGATTCGACGGGTCGTCGTCTGCGGTGGCGACGGTTCCTTTTTATTGAAACAGATTCGACCGGAACCGGGATTGGTCCTGGTAACCGGCGACGTTAAATACCACGAAGCGCTCGACGCCCGGGCGGCGGGTCTACCGATTGTGGATCTGGGGCATTACGCCACAGAGCGACCGTTTGTAGACACGTTGGCCGTACGTTTGGCGAAGGAATTTCCGGCATTGTCCGTGTTCGCCTGCACTCCGGAAGGCGATCCCTTCACGGCCGTATGAGGAGGAGTCTTTGTCTGCTGCAGAACAACTCAAGCGCTTGCACGAACTTCAACAAATCGATCAAAAAATCATGGAAGTGGAACGGTTCCGCGATGAGGCGCCGAAACGCGTCCACCGTATGGAAACGGACATCCAACAGCACCAGGCGATCATCACCGACCGCGAAGCGGTCCTGAAGACCGCCCGTGAAGAGAGACGCGCCAAGGAAAAGGAATTGGAGGAGCACGAAGCGCGAATCACGAAAAACCAAGAACGCTTAATGAACGTAAAGACCAACGAGGAATTCCGCGCTATCCAAAAAGAGAATCAGCGCCAAAAAGAAATGATCGAAGAGCTCGAGGACCAGATTCTGCGCATTATGGATGATATCGACAGCGCGGAACTCGGGGTCAAGAAGGCAAAGGAGCGTTTTGCCGAACTCGAATCGGACGTGCAAAAACAGATCGCTGATCTACAAGCCAAATTGGCGCAAGTGGAAGCGGAATTAGTGGAGCTGAACGCACAGCGAGAGGAAAGGCTGCCGAACATCGACTCGACCTTCCTGGCTCGCTACGACAAGCTCCGTAAGATCACCGGCGGCGTCGCGGTAGTTCGGGTCGAAAACCGAACCTGCCAAGGGTGTCGCATGAACGTTCCGCCGCAAGTGTACAACCTGGTCATTCGCAACGAGGAAATCATCACCTGCCCCAATTGCTACCGTATTCTTTTCTTTGAGGCCGAGGCTGATCAAGCGGCCGGCGGCGAAACCTGACGTGATCGACCTGAAGCGAACCGCGAAGCTTCTGGCGGCGCTGGCCGAGGATGCCAATCTCTCCAAAGCCGCCGACAAAGCTGACCTGAGTACGACTCAAGCCAAGCAAGCCCTCGACGATCTTGCCGCGCGTTTGCGTCGGCAGGCACAGGAACTGGACCGCATCGCCGCGGCCGAGGACGCTCAACACCAGCGGGCCCTCGAACGGACCGGGGATAAACCGGACGCGTTGCTCTTTGCCTTTGACGGCGGCAGCCGCGGCAATCCCGGGCCTTCAGCCGGTGCGGCGGTGGCGATCGATCCGCACGGCTTGGTCATCGCCGAAAAGCACATCTTCCTGGAAAAGGCGACTAACAATGTGGCCGAATATCAGGGACTGTTGATGGCGCTGGCCTTGGCCAAGTCGCTGGGCGTGCGGAATGTCCGCTTGCAGAGCGACAGTGAGTTGATCGTCAAGCAGATGCGCGGCGAATACAAGGTAAAGAACAAAGCTCTGGTGGAACTTTTCATCCGCGCCAACCACATGGTGCGTGAGTTCGATTCTTTCTCGATCCACCACGTCATGCGCGAACAAAACACCGAAGCCGACGCCTGCGTGAACAACGTGTTGGACGAGCGGGCGCCCAAAAGGAAAAAAGGCAAAAATACAGCGGTGGTAGAAAACGAAATTTAGCTACGCGTTGGCGATCGGACGCTTCTCTCATGTTGCGCCCACGAATTCGCAACCCCCTACCTCGCCGCCCCGCCGGATTTATTCGGCACGTGTCGCCTTGGCAGGTCTAACGCGAATAGGGTAAGAAGGAGACGCCGAAGCGGCCGGAGCGACCGCCGGTGGTCTTTTGACCACGGGAGGAAAGTCCGGGCACCACAGGGCGGGGTACCTGCTAACGGCAGGCGGGGGTGACCCTAGGGAAAGTGCCACAGAAAATATACGGCCGATGGCCACGTCTCGGCGTGGCACAGGCAAAGGTGAAATGGTGCGGTAAGAGCGCACCCACGACAGCCGGGAAACCGGCGGTGCGGTAAACCCTACCTGGTGCAAGGTCGATTGGACGCGTTTGAGGTGGCCCGCCGAGCGTCCGAGGTGCCGCTTGAGGCGACGGGTAACCGTCGTCCTAGATGAATGGTCGTTGTCTTGCGGTTCGGAGCGAGATCGAAACGCAAGCGCACAAAACCCGGCTTACAAGGCCGCTTCGGCTCTCGCATTCTCTTTCGGTGTCAATAGATGAAACACGCGATGGCCGTGAGGTCGTCGTCGCTGCCGTTGCGGTAGGCCTTCGAGAGCCACGCGCGAACGTAGCGTAGCGGATCGCCGCCGGCTTCCGCAGCCAGGGCGAGCAAGTCGACATCGTAGGGTTTCCAAAGCCCGTCGCTGCCGATCAGCAACATATCACCGGCCTGCAACTGGATATCGATGGAATCGACGACGAAATGACGCGGCGAGGTACCGTACACATTGGAAAGCACGCCGCCCACTTGCTGATCGCGGGTGAGAACGCGCGCGTGCCCCTCGCGCAGCAGGTAGGCGCGGGTGTCGCCGACGTGAGCGAAACGGGCGCGGAGAATTTCCGTGTCAGCCGAGGGTTCCCAAATCCAGCAAAGTGTACCGGCGCAAGCCATATCCCCGAACTTCTTGTCTGCGGCTTGACCGTCGAAAACCGCCTGATTGCCGCGAAGGGGTAGCTCGTCGAAGCGGGCGATACGTTGTTCCGGTTCCATCGGCGCGGCCTCGATGAGAAAGCGACGGCAGGAATCGGCCGCCAGTTGAGCGGCTTTCGCTCCGCCCTTGGAGCCTCCACAGCCGTCATACACGGCGAAAAGAAAGCCGACTTCCTCCCTTTCAGCCACGCGATTGCCGGGCGGGAAAAATAGAAAACGATCCTCGTTGACCGTGTGGCGAATGCCGGTTTGCGTCGCATAGGCCGTGGAAATCGAAAAATGACGGAAAAACTCAGATTCGCCGCCTCGCTCCGCAATCATGCACGCCTCCGATTTCTGCAAAAGTGTAGTCGAAAGTCCGAACTCAGACGCCTCAACTGGTGTCGGACAACGAGAAACAATGACGAGTTCCGTGTCTTCACCTTGCTAGGCGACAGACCCGGTGCTAAGTTTACGCGAACTCTTCTCTGAGGTGAAACGAGCCCAATATGAAACGATTTTTACCGCTGATGATTGCGTTACTTTTATTAACGAGCGCTTGCGCCGCGACCCAAGTAAAACCCCAAACGACGCCGGATGCCGAACAGCCGAACCTCTCAACGAAAATGCGACTGCTGTACCACATGTCACAGGGTTATCTGGCCCTGGAAGACGGCAACGCGCCCCTCGCCTTCCGCCATTTCGAACAACTGGAAAGCATGGGCGTGGTCGTGCCGGAAGTCTCGTTGATCAAGGCCACGATGCTGATTCAATCCGGGTCGCTGGAACGCGCGATGACGGAAATCGATCACGCGTTGGAGGAAGCGCCCGAAGATACGAACCTGCTGCTACTCAAGGCAGGGATGCTGGCCGCGACGAGCGAAAACGAGAAAGCCATCGAGGTGTACGAAAAAGTACTCGACCTCGAACCTGACAACGAAATGGCCGCCGTGTTCCTATCCGCTCTTTATGAGGAAATGAATCGGCTTAATAAGGCCAAACGCACGCTGGTGAAATTCACCAAAAAGAACCTTAATGCCGCACATGCCTTCTTTTCGCTGGGGCGGATGGAATTGGACGACGACAACTTCGCCGCAGCCAAAGCGGCCTTTGTTCGCACGACGGAACTCGCCCCGGAAAACGCCAAGGCGTGGGTGGGTGTGGGCTTTTCCTGCGAAGGCTTAGGTGAGCGCGAACAAGCGATTCACGCTTACAAGCAAGCCGTCGAACTCGACCCAAGCAATCGTCTGCTGCGCCGCCAACTCATCAGCCTGCATTTGCGGGAACACGATCCTGATGCGGCCATGGCCGAAACGCGCCGGCTGGAATTGCTCGGCGGCGCGTCGGAAACGCGTGTGACGATGGCCGTCGTGCTCTATCACCAAGGTCAGACGGCCGAAGCGCTGGCCGAACTGAACCTGGTACTCAGCCAAAGTCCCGATAACTACCAAGCATGCTATCTCGCGGGCATCTGCATGGCGCGCTTGAATCGCATTGACGAGGCCATCGCGCAGTACCGAAAAATACCGACCGAGAGCGCCTACTTCCTCGATTCGCGTCTGAACCTCGCAACCCTGCTGATGCGCACCGGTCGCGCCGGTGACGCGCTGGCCGAATTGGACCTCCTCGAAAAGGATTACGCGGACGACCTGGACCTACTGCGCATCCGCGCCACGGTCCTCTCGCACATGGAGCGTTTCAAGCAGGCCGAGGCAGCATTGAACAAAGCGCTGAAAATCAAACCACGCGACTCCGAACTGCTCTATTCGCTCGCCGTGCTCTACGAACGCTCGGGGCGTTGGCGCGATGCCGTCGCGCTCATGGAAAAGCGGCTTGAAGACAACCCCAGCGACGTGGACGCCATGAATTTCGTGGGCTACACCCTCGCCGACCACAATGCGCGCCTGGACCGGGCTGAGGAACTGCTTAAACGAGCGGTCGAGTTGCGCCCCTACAGCGGGCACATCGTCGACAGTTACGGATGGGTGCTTTTCAAGCTGGAACGTTACGACGACGCGATCACGTTCTTGAAAAAAGCGTTGGAACTGGAACCTTCCGAAGCGGTGATCGCCGAGCATATCGGTGACGCCTACTTCGCCAAAGGCGACAAGGCCAAGGCGCGGGAGTACTGGGAAAAGGCCCTGACACTCAACCCCGATCTGCCGACGTCAAAACGTCTCAAGGACAAGTTAGGTGGCTAGGAGCCGACTGATTGCACTGGCCGTCGTGTGTTGGCTGGCATTGGCATGCACGCCGGCCAAAAACGTACACGGGCCGGAGACTTCCCTGACGGGTAAAGAAGTCGCGCGACTTCTGGCCGCGCCCGCGGCGCGTGTGGCCACGCTGCAGGCGGCGGGTGTGGCGAAATTCGAATTACTGGATTCAACTCTCGTGGCCGAGATGTTGCTGGTTGTCGACCGGCAGGCCGGGATGCGCTTGGATTTGGTGTCGCCCTTCGGCACGCCGATCTTATCCACGATCGTGACGCCGGAACGGGTTATCTTGCTTAAATTCACCCGCAATGTGTACGTGGAAGGCCCGGCGAACGAGGACACGTCCGAACAACTCCTGGGCATGACGATCCCCCCGCAGCTACTGACTCAAGTCGTGCTGGGAGGGTTCGTCTCCGAGGCCAAAAAATGGCGGCCGGCGGCGCCGAATAAAGACGACGACACAACGCTGGAGTATTTCGAATCCGGTCCTTGGCGGGCCGGTTTGGACGCCGAGAAACAGCGCTTGCGAAAACTGGTCCGAATTGGCGACAATCCGGTGGTAGTTTCGTGGGACAGCTTCAAGGATATCGACGGCATCGACCTGCCCCACGAGATCTCTATCGAAAGAACCAATGAGCGGCAACGGCTTGTTTTAAAGTTAGGCAACGTTCACATAAACCAGAACGTGGACCGCGACCTTTTACGGCCGACGCCGCCGCCCGGATGGACGGTTTTGCGAATCGGCGGAACTCGCTGAATCGGGAGGGAACATGCAGAAGAAGCAGAAAATGATCGGTGAGATTTTAATTGAAGCCGGACTCATTACCGACACCCATCTCCGGTCCGCCTTGGCTCAACAAAAAAGATTCGGCGGGTTCGTCGGCGAACATTTGGTGAAAGCGAATCTGATTACCGAACAACAACTGCTGGATGCGTTAAGCCACCAACTGGGCGTGGCGAAGATCAACTTCCGCAAAAGCCACATTTACAAAGAAGCTTTGCTTTTGGTGCCGCGCGACCTTTGCGTGCGCTATCAGTGCATTCCCGTCGCGGTCAAAGCAGATAAAGGTTACAAGAAACTCCTGCTGGCGATGGTCGACCCAACGAACTTCCAGGCGATACAGGAAATCGAATTCGTATCCGGCCACTCGGTAGTAACGGCGCTGTCCGCCCCAAGCCACATCGCCAGGGCGATCGACTACTGCTACCACATCGACGGTCTGCGCGAGAGCGACGGGCTGGAGGAAGCGCCCGAAGTCGTGGAAATCGCCATGGAGATGGTCGGCGCGGACGACGAGCCGATTATCATCAGCCCGGAAGGAGAATTTTCCGACCGCGACAAGCGATACAAAGATCAAGAATTCCGAGCCATCGTCGAACTACTGATCGAAAAGAGTGTTTTTTCGCGGGCTGAATTTCGCGACAAACTGGAAAAAATGAGGCAGCAAACCTGATGCCGCTATGCCCTCTCTGATCGACGTCACAGACCTCCAAGTTCATTTCGCTACACCCCGTGGACCGGCGCGCGCCGTGGATGGCGTGAGCTTCGCCCTAGCGCCGGGAGAAATCGTCGGGTTGGTGGGTGAGTCCGGTTGCGGCAAATCGGTGACGGCGCTTTCGCTCATGGGACTGCTACCTGCGAAGGGCTGCCGGATCAGCGGTTCCGTGCGCTGGCAGGGCCGCGAATTGCTCGGCCGCAGCGAAGATGAATGGCGCGCTCTACGCGGCCGAGAAATCGCGATGATTTTCCAGGATCCGATGACCAGCCTAAATCCCGTCTTCACCGTGGGCAATCAAATCGGCGAGGTCCTGACCAAGCGCGCGGGACTCCCTTCGCGGGCGGCAAGGTCTCGAGCCGCCGAGCTGTTGGCCGAGGTCGGCATCGACGATGCCAAACAACGTCTGCGCGCCTACCCCGGGCAACTTTCGGGCGGCATGCGGCAACGGGTGATGATCGCCATGGCGATGGCGGCCCGCCCGAAGCTGCTGATCGCCGACGAACCGACCACCGCGCTGGACGTGACGACCCAGGCGCAAGTGCTGCGCCTCATCGACGAGCTACGCCGCCGAACCGGCGCGGCAGTGTTGTTCATCACCCATGACTTGGGCGTGGTCGCCGAACTATGCGAACGCGTCGTCGTACTCTACGCCGGGCGCATGGCCGAGACAGCGCCGGTGGGGGCGTTATTCGACACGGCGGCACACCCGTACACGCGCGGCCTGCTTCGCGCCGTACGCATGATGGACAAGGGCGGCGTCGAAGCGGCCATTCCCGGGCGCGTCGCACCGGCCACCGACTACCCGGCCGGTTGCCGCTTTCACCCGCGTTGTTCGGAAGTGATGGATGTCTGCCGCACCAATTCGCCACCGGTGTTCCGATGTGGAGCCGCCGAAGTGGCTTGCTGGCTGCACCGCGAAACGCCCGCCGACGTCCGCGAGTAACCGGCCGCGACTGACTGTCAGGCTTTTTTCTTCTTCGTCGCAGTTTTCTTCTTCGTCGCGGTTTTCTTCTTCGCGGCTGATTTCCCCGAAGCGGCCGTCTTTTTCGCGGCGCGTCCTTTCTTCGTTTCGCCGGTTGCCTCTTGGCGATCTTGTTTTTGCTGCTCGGCGAAGGCCCCCTCCACTCGCCCCTCACGAATCGCTTCTTCAAAAAGGCGGCGCGCCGCTTGTACGTCGAAGTCCAAACCCTCGTTCTTGCGTTCGAAGTACTCCTCGGCGACTCGACCCAGCCCGTAGGTCAGCGCGAACACGACCGGCGTGCGCAACACACCCCCGACGACCGGCAGGCCGATTTTGATCAGCGCGCCGGTGGCGATGCGCGCGGCAATCGATAGACCGACCGCGCCGAGAATCTGCTTGAATACCTTGGCGGCGTTTTCCACCGAGATGTCGTGTCCCATCCGTTGCCCGACGTGCAGCACCATGGCGACGTGTATCGGCGTCAACAACGCCAACGAAGAAAAGGGTATTGGATTGGCTGCGGCGGCCGCAGCCGCGCCGCTGTAGGCGAGAATGACACGACGGACCGGGGCGCGCTTGTTGCGTTCCTCTTGAAGTTCATCGCGCAGGACGTCCTCGACCGACGCCACGGCCTTTTCCACGGACTCGAATACGGCTTTCGCCTTTTGGTTGATTTTTCCCCACTTAATTTCCATCACCAGCTCCTTTTGACGGTGGCGGGGTTAATTCGCCTGGCCGAATCCCCCGTAGTGCCCTCCCATTTCAACTCCGGCGCCGCGGGACCACACCTCGTCGACGAGTTGCCACGTCCCCCCGAGGCGCTCGAGTTCTTGGACGCGCATCCGCCCGGCCAACGCCATCTTCGTAAACGGTTGGAAACCTTCGGGGCGCGGCGTGGGCAGAGTTGCCGGGATATCATCTTCCCAAAATCCCGTGACGACATATCGCGTATCGCCTCGTTGGATATCAACGGTCACGACTCCGGTTTCGGGGACGGCGGTGAAGGTAAAACGTGAATCGAGGTCTTGCGCCCGCACTTCGATCAATTCGTTTCCGCGCCGCCAGACGAACATTCCCGCTTCGAGACCCATGTCGCCGCCGGCGAGCGCCACGGCCTCACGACGCCGCGGGAATTCCTGACTTTGCATCCAGACATAGCCTTCCGGGAAGTAGTTGCCCCAATTGTGGTCCTGAAAGATCGGTGCGCCGGCGAATCGCTCGGTTTGCCCGCCCCACGAGATTTCCCCCGTGGCGCGTCCCCGCAAGGCGCCGACGTGCCAGTTGACCGGCAAGGTCGGCACATTAGTTAATCCGCCCATGGTTTCGTTCCAGGCTTCCGTCGCCTCGTATTCGATGTTCCAAGTCACGAGCTGATCGCCGTCGCGCAACGAGCCGGTCAAACGGTTTGCCCCCGCCGTGTTATCATTGACGGTCACATCGAAACGACCACGATCGGCTGCGAAGTGTTCCACTCCGAACGTTTCCTCGACGATTTCGCCGCCGTCTCGAAAGACCACGACGTGGGATCCGGACGGTTCCGACGCCGTTGCGCCGGGGTTCTGCACGGCGTAAATAAACGCGTACGAGCCGCCGCCGGGTACCGAAATCCGGAAAAACCATCCTTCAAAAAAGGGGCTCGTCAATCCGTTCCAGTGATAGCGGTTCGGGTCGGTGGAGGGCCAATTGATCTCGACGTCTTCGTCGTTCGTAAAGGACGCCTCTTGGTCGGTGTCGCAGGCAAGCCCAACCAGGATGAAAAGCAAGCACATACCACCGGCCAGCACCAACGTACGCGTCATGAAAACCTCGATGACTGGAGTAGAAGTACCATAACGACGCGGGGGCGCGGATTCAAGAATCGGACGCAGTTATCCTTGCTCTTGAGAGTCGTCCCGTTCCTGTTGCCGCCCCTGCGCGCGATTCGCGACTTCGGCCGTATCGGTCGGGTATTTGCGGGTGATGCAGGCGGTGCAAAGACGGTCTTCGTCAATGCCGATGCCGCGATACAAACCCTCGTGCGTGATATAACGCACCGTTGTGCAATTAAGCAGCTCGCGAATCTCTTCCAAAGAACGGTTCCAGGCAATCAGCTTGGTCTCGTCCGGAGTGTCGATTCCATAAAAGCACGGCCCGATGATGGGGGGCGTGTAATAGAGCATGTGCACGGACTTGGCACCGAGCTCCCAAAGCCGGGCGACAATTTTTTTAGCGGTGTTGCCGCGCACGTTGGAGTCGTCGATGATCGCAATGCGCTGGCCTTCGATGAAGTCGCGAATAAAGATGAATTTCTCGTCGATCACCTTTTTCCGCAGGCTGTCGTTCGCCTCTTGAAAGCTGCGCCGGTTATCCACCTTGATGATGGCGTTGCGGTATTGCTTGTTCAGCAAGTGAGCGAAGGTCTGGCCTGCCGAGACGCTGGTGCCGGGCAATCCGCAAACGACGTCGATATCGTCGACGAGGTCTTCGCATTCTTGAGCGAGCACGGCGCCGAGTTCAGCGCGAATGACTTCGACCCGTTTGCCCCGCATGATGGTATCGGGCCGGGCAAAGTAGACGAACTCGAAAAAGCAGAACGCCTCGCGCCTCTGCGAGATGACGCGGCTGACCGGATTGAGCCATTGGCGGTCGATCCAAACGGCCTCACCGGGTTCCACGTCGCGCACGTCGTGGTAGTCGCCGAAGTAGTTGAAAACACTGGACTCGCTGGCAAAGCCGACCTCGATAGTATTGCCTTCAGCATCCAGTCGGTGAGCCATGCTCAGCGGTCGAATTCCGTGCGGACCGCGGAAGGCAAGTAAGCCGTTTTCCATCAGGCACAGGACGCTATAGGCACCGACGAGTTCTTTTTGAACGTGTTCCACCGCCTGCCAAAGATGCTGTAGCCATTTGTTTGGTTTCTGGTGGGCGTAGACGTAGGCTTTGTTCTGAATCAGCGACGAAATCAGGGTGGCCTGAATGACCTTGGCGTCCACCTCGGTCTGAAAGGAGAAACCCATTTCCTTGAGCTTTTGCGTCTGGCTGTACATGTTGATCAGGTCGCCGTTATTGCACGTAGCCATGCCGGGACGGTCGGTGAAAACCGGCTGAATGTTTCTCATCAAAAAATCGTGAGATGTTTTCCCGGAAGTCACGTAGCGCGTATGAACAATGCCGCTGTTACCGCGCAGGCGTCGCGGATCGTATTCGGCAAAGGCGATCGTGGCCGGCCTTGTGTCACCGTGGTTGTAGAAGTATTTGCCGTCGACCGTGTAGATTTTCGTGCTGCGATGGCCGCGGTTCTGAAGTCGCCCGGCTCCAGCCATCAAGCGTGCGGCAACGGGTTCATTTCCGATGAGTCCGAAAATACCACACATGCTGTTAACCCCACTTTATGATGTTTTTTGCCGGATCAAGAAACCGCAGGGAAGTGTGCGGAAATCGCGCCCGCAGTCCGGTTTACCCCGGCCCTCTTGGTCGTATGTCTTGTACCGTGAAGCTCCTTCATGGTCAATGGGCGAATCACGTGGATCGCCGGAAAACAACAAGAAATCGATGCTGAGAATACGGCGTAACAGCGACCCGACGATCGGAGTCCGAAGAGCCACTCGGGAAGCCCCAACAACGAGCCCTGTTAAACCACGGGCGTTTCGCTGACCGTAGCGGTCGGCCCGGCCTTTCGCCGAATACCGCTCGCCGGTGAAGTTGTATCTTGACAATAAGCGCAGATTTGCAACTATCTCAAACCTATCGTTTCATTGAGGAGAACGAACGTGAGTGTCGATTTTGCGATCGAAGTAGCTTCTGATACCGGCCTACCGAAAACCGGTGTCGCGGCAGCGTTAACGCTCCTGGCCGAAGACGCGACGATTCCCTTCATCGCTCGGTATCGGAAGGAGTTCACCGGCAGCCTGGACGAAGTGCAGCTCGCGCAAATTCGCGATCGGCACGATTACTTGGTCAAGCTCGCCGAACGAAAATCCACGATCCTTAAAACCATCGCGGAGCAAGGCAAGCTGACCGACGAATTGCGCGAACAAATCGAAAGCGCCCCGGACGCCGCGCGCCTTGAAGACCTTTATCTGCCTTACAAACCAAAACGAAAAACTCGTGCCACCGTGGCAATCTCTCAAGGCTTGGAGCCCCTCGCCGACCTGATTTGGGCGCAACAACCCATCGACGGCGATCTGGACCAGATTGCCCAGGAATACGTCAACGAGGAAAAAGGCGTGGCGAACGTGGAGGCCGCCTGGGCGGGCGCGCGCGACATCGTCGCCGGGCGAATCAGTGAAAACGCCGACACCCGCCAAGCTGTGCGCGGACTCATGCTCAAAGAGGGCGAGGTGGTTTCAAAGGTCGCCAAGGGCCGGGAGAAGCAAGGCGCGAAATTCCGCGACTACTTCGATTTCTCCGAGCCGGCGGCGAAAATACCGAGCCACCGCATCCTGGCAATCCGGCGCGGGGATTCCGAACGACATCTGACCTACGAAATTGTCGTGGACCGCGAGCGAGCCCTGGACATCATCAAGAAATTCGCGATTCGAGGCGACGGCGGCCCGCTGGCCGAGCATTTGCATCTCGCCTGCGAAGACGCCTACGACCGCTTGATGAAACGTTCGTTGGAAGCTGGGGTGAGAAACAAACTTCGCGAAAAAGCCGACCACGAAGCGATTCACGTCTTCGCCGCCAACATGCGCAAGTTGTTGATGGCCCCGCCGTTGGGACCGAAATGGACGCTGGGTCTGGACCCGGGCATCCGCACCGGCGTGAAGATGGTCGCCCTGGACGGCAAGGGAGACTTGCTGGCCTCGACCGTCGTATATCCGATCAAAGGTAAACAGGACCGTGAGGAAGCTGCGGCGACGGTGCAACGCTACTGCGAACACTATCGCGTCGAGGCCATCGCCGTGGGTAACGGCACCGGCGGGCGCGAAACCGAAGCCTTCCTACGCGGCCTCGACCGCGATTCGCTCAACGATGCCGTCGTCGTACTCGTCAACGAAAGCGGCGCCAGCGTGTATTCCGCCAGCAGCGTGGCGCGCGGCGAATTCCCGGACTTGGACGTCACGATGCGCGGCGCGGTGAGCATCGGCCGCCGCCTCCAGGACCCGTTGTCCGAACTGGTCAAAATCGATCCGAAGGCGATCGGCGTGGGCCAATACCAACACGACGTAAACCAGGACGATTTGAAACAAGCGTTGGACGAAACGGTGCAAAGCTGCGTCAACGCGGTCGGCGTTGATCTCAACACCGCGAGCCCGCAACTGCTGCAATACGTGGCGGGGCTGAACGCGTCGACGGCGCAGGCCATTGTCGACCACCGCGCCAAAAACGGGCCCTTCGCCAGTCGCACGCAACTGTTGGACGTGCCGCGCGTCGGCCCCAAGACCTTCATCCAATGCGCCGGGTTCTTACGAATCCGCACCAGCGAAAATCCACTCGACGCCTCGGCGGTCCATCCGGAACGCTACGAGTTGGTGGAGCAGATCGCCCGCGACGCGAACACCGATATTCCCGCGTTGATGGAAGATACCGAACTACGCAAGCAAGTCGATCTGGAACGCTATGTCGGCGACGACGTCGGCCTACCGACGTTGAAAGACATCATGACCGAGTTGGCCCGCCCCGGCCGCGATCCGCGCGACAAGTTCGACCCGGTACGCTTCGCGCCCGGGGTGACGGAAATCGCCCACCTCGAAGACGGCATGATTCTAGAGGGCGTAGTGACCAACGTGACCGACTTCGGCGCATTCGTTGATGTCGGCGTGCATCAAGACGGCCTCGTGCACCTTTCGGAACTCGCCTGGCGCTATGTGGACGATGCCACGAAAGTCATCGAAGTCGGGCAAAAGGTTAAGGTCAAAGTGGTCGCCGTGGACATGGACCGCAAACGCATTTCGCTCTCGATCAAGCAAACCGTCGAGGCACCGCCCAAACCGGAACGCCCACCGAGAGAACAGCGCCCGCCACGCGACCGGCAAGGCCAAGGCGGCGGCCGACAGGGTGATCGCCCCCGTCCTTTCAAAGGGGACCGAGGAGAGCGCGGGCGCGACGAACGTAAAAGCGGCGGCAAGCGCGATAGCGACAAGGGCCGACGCCACGAAAGCCCCTTCGCGGGCCTGTTCATGGAAGGCGACAAAATCAAAATGAAGCCCGACCCGGACAAGAAGAAGAAATAGGCCTCAACCTATCGCCGTTTTCCCGTCCGTTACGTATTGTAACAAACAGTCGAAAACAGTTGGTGCCTGGCACCAACTTGTTTTGCAGAAAGTTGCTTTTTTCGTTGTTTTTGGCCTTTATTCATTACGAAAAATAAGGTATTCAGAATTTAAGCTTTGGTGCCTGGCCCCATGGTGTTGGAGTTGAATACGCAGAGGTAGGGCTCGCCGCGATTTTTGATAAATAATTCCCGGTGCCGGATTCCACTTCAATCCATGTCAAATGTGGTTAACCTTTACAAATAATTCATGGCGTTCGAGAACTTCACCAGCGAAGAATTACATCTGACGTTATTTTGAATTTTCGAGGATACGCGACCATGCAATACGAAACCAGACGGCGCTTCCGCGTCATCATTCCCGCCTTTCCCAACTTCAACATTTACAGTTCCATTGCGCGCACGACGACGGCGTTGGGGCCGGTGTCGGTCGCCACGGTGGCGAGTGAAATTCCCGGGTGGGACGTCGAAGTTATCGACGAAAACAATTGCCGCGATAAGTTTTGCCCGCGCGACAAAAACGGACGCCCTGACCATCAACGGTTGCAGGCCGACCGTCCGGCCGACGTCGTCGGATTCTACGCGTCGCTGAGTTCGACCGTCCCGCGCGTGTTCGAATTGGCGCGATTCTACCAGCAGGCCGGCGCCGTGACGCTCGCGGGCGGCAAGCACGTGGACTACCTGCCCGAGGAAGCGTTGGCCAACGGCATCGACACCGTCTGCCATGGTGAGGGCGAGGAGACCACAGTTGAGCTTCTTCAAGGAATCAGCGACCGCGACGCCCGGCGCAATATTGCCGGCATCTCCTTCCGCGAAGGCGATGAGATACACCGCACGCCGGATCGCGATCTGCGCACGATTTTCGACCACCTGCCCTTCCCCGATTTCTCGCTGGTCCGCTACGCAAACATCAAGATCTACCCTGTAAGCCGAACCCGCGGCTGCAACATGAACTGCGAATTCTGCTCGGTGAAGGGCAAACCGCGTTGCGCCACTCCCAACCGCACCGTGAACGAAATCATCCACCTGATCGAAACGCGCGAAGCGCGGAAATTTTTCGAGGCAAGCGACCACTTCACCGCCGACCGCGAGGGCACGCTTTGTTTCTGCCGACTGCTCGGCGATTACCTCGAGCAAACCGGCGTGCGAATTCAGATGACCGTCCAGGTGCGAATCAACGACGCCCGCGACAAAGAACTACTGCAGGCCATGAAACGCGCCGGCATCAACGGCCTCGCGATCGGCTTCGAATCACCGATCGACGAAGAACTGATCGCCATGAAGAAGGGCTACCTCTCCAAGCAAATGCTCAAATGGACCAAAACCCTCAAGCGGTACGGTTTCTTCATCCACGGCATGTTCATTTTCGGCTACCCCCACCGAGAGGAACACCGGAAACAGCATCCGGAGGCCGATCTGTCGGTGGAAGAGCGTACGCACCACTTCAAGCATTTCATCCGGAAGTCGCGTATCGACACCGCGCAAGTGCTTCTGGCGATTCCGCTACCGGGCACCGAATTGCGCACCCGCCTCGCCGCCGAAGGGCGTTTGTACGATCTGGGTTGGGAGTACTACGACGGCCAGTTTCCACTGTATGAACCGGCCGGCGAGGTAGCGCCCGAACAACTGCAAAATGCCTCCGGACAAATCATGGGCAAGTTCTACAGCTTCGGGAATCTGTGGCGCGTGATCATCAACATCATGTTCTACTTCCCGCTCATGGTATTCCCGGCGGTGACGACCTTGCTTTCACTGCGCGTCCGCCCCCTCGCGGCGGCCTTTCGCAACTGGTACAAATTCTTCTTCCGCACCCGCGCCATACGATTGGGCGGACACTTCATCGTCCGGAACTGGGTCCGCAACTTCCGGCGCAGCGACTTCCTCGACAGGCTCGCCGCCGCGAAAAAGAAGCTGCAAGAAAAATCGACGAAGAACACTCATCGTACGCCGCCGACCGGCGTCGATGGCACGCACCTAGCCAGCGGTTCTTAGCGCAACCCCGCAGGCGGTTCGAGCAGGTTGGTGCGGCAGCGATCGCGCATCGTATCCACAGCGATGAAAAATTCCCGCATGGCGGCGACCCAGTAGTAGCGGCCGCGGTCGGTCAGGCGAACGAAATCGGCGTCTTCGGTCACCGAGCCCGTCCAACGAAGCAAAGGCGGGAAGGGAAACATCGCCCGCTCGTAGGAGCGTCCGAATTTGGCGGCGAAGGCTTGCTTATCCAACGTCAGTCCGAAGAGCTTCATCAGGAAGTAGTAGTTGATTGCGTCGCGGCGCGAGAAACGCTTGCGGCGCGCCACGGAGAAGCGACCGGCGCGAATTTTCTCAAAGTATTCGTCCAGTGAAAACGTGTTGGCGTAAATCGTGCCGTCGAGGTAACCGAAGGCGCCGCTGCCCGCCGCGGCGTATTGGTCGTAGGCTATGACGTACTCGTCGACCATGCCGTCGCGCCGCGAAAAGCACCACGCCGTGGAGTCCTGGTAGTCGGGCCGCATGCGTTCGAGAATCATCCGGAAAAAAAGCTTCTCGCGCCGGTAGCTCACCGTACCTACCGTGCGCCGCAGTTCGGCCAGCACCGAGGGCGCGGTCATCAGCGGATAGAAGGTCACCTGCGATGGCAGGAGCTCTGTCAGGTAGTCGAGGTCGCGGCCCAGCGTCGCCTCGGTTTGTGTGGGGATGTTGAAAATCATGTCGACGTTGAGCGTTTGAAAGCGTTCGTTCGCCACGGCGAGGCGATCGCGAATTTGCGCCCCGCTGCCGTATTTCTCCAGGCGACCGATGCGTTCGAGAATGGCGTCGTCGAAAGTCTGCACGCCGACGCTGAGCCGGTCGATGCCCAAATCCGCCAGCGCGTTCAGTCGGTCCCCAACCAGGTGATTGGGGTTGGTCTCGCACGATATCTCCCGCACCGAAAAGAGATCGCGCGCCAGTTCCAGCGTGCGTCCCAACCGGTCGAGGTCGATTGTCGGAGTGCCGCCGCCGATGTAAAGGCTTTGGAAATCGAAACCCGCGTCGCGATATAAGCGCAGTTCGTCGCCCAGCGCATCGAAGTAGGCCGCCGCGACGTCGCGCTCGTAGGGGAAGCGATGAAAGGAACAATACGGGCACAGCGTCTCGCAAAACGGGATGTGGATGTACAGCAGCAAGGGCTCGTCACCCGGCGGCTTGGCCGGCAACTCGTCGCCGATTTCAAAGTCCATGACCGACCGCATCTGCAGCCGGTAGAAGGTGTTGAGGATCGGTTCCAGCAAGTACATCGCGCTTCGTCGGCCCCTTTCCGAGCGCTCGTTGTACACCAAAAGAACGGGAGCGGCAAAACGGCCAACCTAGCCATATGCCGAACGGTCCGCCCTTAGCTCGTACTTATGCGAATCAGTGATCCGGGAAGGTGAGTTGCCCGCCGATATAGCCGACGGTCGCCACCAAGAGTACTTCCGCGCCGTACAGGCCGATGTACAGATAAGAGATCGAGTTGAGTTCGCCGGTCAGCACCGTCGGGTTCGCCACGTGCATCAAGATGATGATCGCGCCTACGACCGTCACGATGATGCCGCCGATCAGCTTGAACATCAGTTTGAAGGTCTTGCCGAGGCCGTAGTACAGCCACCAGGACTGCATGCCCGTCAATACCGCGAAGGGCGCGGTGAGCGTGCCCAGGACAACCAAATGCAGCGCGGTGCGTTCGAAGTAGTAGTGCGGCCCCTGCCCGAAGAAAAGGTGCAGCAGCGCAAATAGAAAACCGGCGAGGATAAGGCCGATTGGAAAATGCACCGCGAACGGGTGCGAATGCCGCTTCACAAAAGGGAAGTTTTTGTAAATCGTCGACAACGGCCACGGCGCCATCGTGACGTGCTCGTCCACGACTTCTTCCTCGACGAGCGCCCCGACGGCGGGAAAGTTCTCGAAAACCGCCGCGTCGTGCGGGGCCGCACCCATCGCCGCGGTGAGGTCCTGCCCGGCCGCGTGTTTCATCATGTGCTGCCCGTTTTTCCATTTCTTGGATTCGGACACGTCGTAGATTTTACCTTGGTAGGCGACATATGTGGGCTTGCCGTCTTGCCCGTTGTGTTCGGCCAGTTCGGCGTGGGTCATCTCGGTTACGAGGTGCGCCACAATGGGAAACTCGGCGAACACGTCATCGCCGTGCGGCGCGGCATCCATGGACTTAGTCAGGTCGGCGCCGCCGTCGTGTTTGAGCATATGCTTGCCGCTCTTCCACTTCTTGGATGCGCTGAGGTCGTAGATCTTACTCTTGTAGGCGACGTAGGTTGGCTTGCCGTCCTGCCCGTTGAATTCGGCCAACTCCGACCGAGTCATGCCTTTCATCCACATCCTCCTGATTTTCCCTTGGAAAGTGGACTGCACGATACGCAATCGAAGCCCGCAGTGTCAAGTTGTCCGCCGGGAAATGGAAGTTATTCCAAGTGTGGAAATCGACGATTCCTACTCATCAAGGCGCAGATTGACATGCCCCTCCAAGGCCTCAAAGGGCGCAAGACGCGATCGCTCGATGACGCCGCCGCGACGCCGAAAATCACGCCATTGACGAAGAATGCGCGGCATCGTCACCAATGCCCGGCGTAGCAACACGGGGTACGGCGGCAGGTTCCATATGTAATCCATAAACATGTCGCGCAGCGCCGGGCACACGGTGATGGCGGCGAAGAAGTTGTCGATGAAACGCGGCTTGAACACGTAGCGGGCCACGTATGCGCCCGTGAGCAGGTGCGGGCCGAACGCCTTGCGCCAAGCACGATCGTAGGTTTGCGGACGCCCGGCGAGAAACGCGTTCGCCAGCAAGTCGGCCGACCACACCGCGTAAATGATCCCCTCGCCCGTGAGTGTGTCGACGAAGCCGCCCGCGTCGCCGATGACGGCCCAATCCTTGCCCGAGCGGCTCTCGCGATACGCGCTCAGGTCGTGCATGTAGGGCAGGAGCGCGCCCTGCGGCGGCCCGAGCGGCTGACGATCCGGGAAGAAATCGCGCATGAAGTCGGCCAGCGCGCCGTTCAAATCAAAGCCGTGCTGCATCGATCCCGCTCCCACGGCGAGACAATCGTGGCGCGCAAACGCCCAGGCGTAGCCGGGCTGCGTCGTGATGCGAATCAGCGTGGGATCCTCGGGGCCGCCTTCGTAAAATCGGCAGATCGCTCCCAGCGTGCGCCCGCGGGGCAACTTGCCTAAGAACGCCTCGCGCACCATCGACCGCACGCCGTCGGCCCCGACGATGTAGTCGGCGGTGAATTCGCCCGCGTCGGTCAGCAGTCGGACGCGGTGATCGTCACGCGCCACGTTTGAGACCCGCAGCGGCACGAAATCGGCGCCGGCCGCGGTGGCTTCGCCGAGCATGACTTCGCCCAGCGCGCGGCGGGAGGTGATCACCAGCGCGTCGCCTTCGTCGATGACAAAAAAACGTCGGTGGGGGGATATCTGCAGCGAGTGGTAGACCTCGTTGCGCGGCAAATCCTCGTGCCGCAAAACCGGAAACATGGACCACGCCTTGTGCGTGATGCCGCCGCCGCACGGCTTCTCCCACGGCACCTGCGGATCGAACAAACGCACCCGCACTCCGGCCTCGGCCAAGCGACGCGCCAAGTGCGCCCCGGCCGGTCCGGCCCCGACAATGGCCACCTCGCTATGGGTTCCGCCGTGCATGGGAGCCACTTGTAGCGGATTCACTAACGCCCGGCAAGCATGCTATACTGAGACTTCGGGTCGGAAAGGACCGAACATGAAAGCGATCGGCGATTTCCGTGCAGCTTTGGCGTTACTTCTGGGACTCCTTTTTCTGTTCATCGTCACGGCCTGCGACGACGACGATGGCGACGGTCACGGCGTGCCGGACGCCACTGATAACGCCTGCGCGATCGAGATTTCCCATCCGGCCGGCGATTACTCCGCCCCCTTCACCGCGACACTATCCTGCGAATGTGACGCGATGCTTTTCTACCGGCGCGATTTCGCCGACGGCACTTGGGAAGGCGATTTCCTCGCGGACCATAATCCCGCGACGATACGCATCGAGCGCGACCAGACGCTGACGGTTTGGGCGGTGACGGCCGCGGGACGCGAACTTGAGCCGGTCGCGCAAACCTACTCGCTGCCGCCGTACTTCCGCGGCATCGCCTACGCCCACAGCGGCGACGAGCGAATCACGCTGCAATGGCAACCGGCCTGGGATGCCGACGGGCCCGTCATCTACCGCATCTACCAGCCCGTCGAAGGCGAGCCGTTGCCCACACTGCAGCCCGTCGTGCAAACCGCCGCCACCGACGTCACGCTTTCGAACATTCATCTCGAACTTACGAACGGCCGCAGCGCGTGTTTCGTCGTGCGGGCGATGGACGCGCGTGGCTTCGAAGACGCCAACGCCATCGAGCGCTGCCTGCCGCCCTACCCCGTGCACTACGTGGACGCGGGCGCGTCTCCCGGCGGCGACGGATCGCGCGGACTGCCGTTCGACTCGTTGCAGGCGGCGAGCGACGCCCTGGTGGAAGAAGGGTCTTTCACCGCGCTGCACGTCGCGGGCGGCGTGTACACCGAGAATCCGAACTTCACCTTGAACGATCCGCCTTACGCCGAAAGCCTGCACGCCGTGTTGGCCTTCGGCGGTTTCGATCCCGACACTTGGCGCCGTGACGTGCCGTCGCAGCCGACGATCCTCGACGGTCAGGGTGCCGATGTGTGGCGTTTGGGCGAAGGCGATTTCATCGACGGCTTCATCGTGACCGGCGGCGGTGACGGGTTCGTGTTGCAGGACCTTCGTTCGGTGACGGTGTTCAACTGCGCGCTGCGCGACAACGACGGCGCCGCGATAGCCGTGCGTGCCTCCGACGTGATTTCGGGCCCCTCGATCACCGCGACCACGATCATTGGGAACAACATCGGCGTGCTGCTCAGCACGGATGCCGACCCCGACTCGCGCACGGGCACGAATCCCTTGCTTCGCAACGTCATTGTGGCGGAAAACGGCGACGGCCTTATCGCGCGGGCGAGCGGCGGTGGGCCTTTCAACGTGGAACTCGGCGCGCGGATACGCAACGCGGTTTTTTACGGCAACGACTCGGGGCTGACCATCGACGCGGGCGGCGGCTTCCTGACGCTCGGCTTCGAGATCACCAACAGTTACCTGGGCGGCGACCTGAACTGTACGGACTGCGGCGCGGGCGTGTTCGGCCTGCACTACTGCGACGTGGCCGACGCCGGAGCCTTCACGGGTCCCGGTGTCTTTTCGGCGGCGCCCGGCTTCCTTGACCCGCCCGATGATTTCCGCTTGGCGGAAGATTCGCCGCTGATCGACGCCGGCGCTCCCGACGCGCTCCTGGCCGACCCTGACGGCAGCCGCGGCGACGTCGGCGCTTTCGGCGGCCCCGGCGCCTGGTGGCTTGAACTCAACACCGGGTTTTAGTTGTCGGGGGTTTCGCCCCGCGCGTTTTTCACTTTTTCGAGGAATTCGGTGAACCACGGTAGATCACGCACCGGGTCGAGATCGGTGTCTTTTTCCAGATGCTCGGTTTTCGGCAGTTTGTCCGCATCCCAAGACCTTTCAAGGTCTCTCCTGCATGTATCGAATTCAGCGAGAAGCGAATGCAGGCACGCGAGGTTGTAGGAGCACGAGCCCTGCTTGATTTCTTCGCCGCGATTCAAGACGTCTTTCGCTTGCCTCAGCAGTTCGGTGCGCGCCGCTCCGTCGGCGAGGTCCGCGAGCTTGCCCAAGGCTGTGCCCCAGTTGTCCAGCGCTTCGTGCTTGTCCGGCTTCGCCGCCACCGCCGCCTTGTACCGACCGATCGCCTCGCGTAAGAGTGACTCCCGCGCCGCCCCCTCGGCAAGGTCCGCGAGTTCGCCCAAGGCCAAGCCCCAGTTGTATAGCGCTTCGTGGTTGTCCGGCTTCGCCGCCACCGCCGCCTCGTACCGACCGATCGCCTCGTGCAAACGCGACTCCCGTTCTGCTCCCTCGGCAAGGTCCGCGAGCGTGGCCAACGCCGCGCCCCAGTTGGACAGCGCCTCG